>NZ_JASCOM010000019.1:0-60793 GCF_029959925.1 Pseudomonas sp. PS02303 | reverse complement strand
ACTCCAAACAAAAATCTTTTTCCTTTGGGGTGGGGGGCGCGCCCCCCCCCCCAAAACGGCTACTCACGGACGATCAAGTAGCTGGGTTCACACCCTGATCGCCTCAAGCAGTCCTGCGATGCCGAAGATACTCATCATTCGTTTGAGGTTGTAGGCGAGCACATGAAGGCTCATCTCGATGCTCACCCTCGGCAGGGTTTTGGTCAGGAAGTGGGTACTTCCCATCCAGAACTTGAGCGCTCCAAAAGGATGTTCAACGGTCTGTCGACGAACCCTCATCATCGCTGGATCATGTTCTAGCCGAACTTGCATCGCATCGACTACAGCCTCATGTTCCCAGCGTTTCACACGGCGCTCCTTACCCGTCGTACATTACTTTTGCATTGAGCAGGACTGGCAGCCCGAGAAGTAGTAACAATGCAATAACATGCCGTCTTCCATCGACGAATGCCGCCTAGTTAGTAACTGCCCCGCAGGGCATCGATACTCGTCCGACGCCGCAAGATAGATGAAGTCCTGCTTACCAAATCGGCCTTCGGCTTTGCTGCCAGATGTGAGGGGTTTCGGTACGAAGGTAGTGATGCCAGCTTGCTCGCACGCAAGGATTTCCAGACCTTTGTAATAGCCTCGGTCGGCAACCACCGTTAGCGACTCCGCGCCGATCTCTTCACGCGCTTGGTTCGCCATATTGCTGAGCTGCGCCCGGTCATTACCAACGTTGGTCACCTCATGGGCAATGATCAGATGGTGCTTGTCGTCGACGGCTGTTTGTACGTTATAGCCAACCGTTCCGGTGCCTCGGCCGCTTGTGGCCATTGAACGTGCATCTGGATCGGTAAGCGAAATTTGCTGGTCTGGACTGTCGTGAAGCTGCGCCTCGATTTCTTTGAGTTTCTGCATCTGCTTTTTCAGTGTTTCTATCTTTTCCTTAAGCCGCTCTGCTTTGGCCTCAGCCAGTTCGGGCGTTGCCCGATCCGCCGAATCCATTGCTGCCAGATATCGATCGATGCTCTGCTCAATCTGCTGCATGCGTACCTTCACTTTGCCCTGCGTGAAGTTACGGTCGCGGTTGTTCACGGCTTTGAATTTGCTGCCGTCGATGGCGATGATTGATTGGGAGAAGAGATTGAGGTTGCGGCAAAGTACTACGAATTGTCGGCAGACGCTGCGAATGGCTTTGCCATTGTCTTTGCGAAAGTCGGCAATGGTTTTGAAGTCCGGAGCCAAACGCCCCGTTAGCCACATCAACTCGACGTTGCGCTCGGCCTCACGCTCAAGCCGGCGGCTGGACTGAATCCGATTGAGGTAGCCGTAGATATAGATCTTCAGCAACACCGCTGGGTGGTAGGCCGGACGACCCGTTGCGGCAGGATCGACGCCCTCAAAACCAAGTGCGCCCAGGTCGAGTTCATCGACGAAAACATCGACCACGCGCACTGGATTTTCTTCGGCTACGTAATCGTCCAGACACTCCGGCAGCAGAGTCACTTGCGTCCGGGCCTCGCCTTCAATGAATCGCTTCATGATCGTCCTCGATACGATCTAGACGATCAGAAGATTAGACAATTGCAGGTGTTTTCACACAGCCTGGACCCAAAGCGGACGTCATTGGCGAACATCGGCGAATGGTCGTCAGGAAGTTTTTCACGCGGCAAAAGTAAGCACTCTAGTTTCTTGAGTATCTTCAATTAACGCGACCACTTGCTCTTTTGGATGCGGTAAAAGTTCGGGGTATTCATCTGCTAGATATTCGATAATCGCATCTGCATCCCAGGGTCCGAGCGAAGTCACGTAGTCAGGGTACTGATTTTGAACCTCTCTCCACGATGGGTAAGGATGCTTGGAGAGCAACATGCCTGTTTGAGTGTAAATAATTTGAATCTGCACAAGTCTATTTCCCGTATGTAGACAGCGGTCTGAATCGAGGCAAAACGAGTGTAAATCCTTTTTAGGAATGCCTGCCAGGCGGTGACGTATTGCCGAAAAAGAGTGGGCTGAGCGTCCGCTTCTGGCCGAGACTGTGTAAAAACGTTTGTGAGCGCGTCAGGTACTCAAAACAGGACTGGAAATCGCGCCTCTACACGAGATCGACATCTGCTGACGTGCAGATAAATTTCAGATTTAACGTAGACGCGTACACTTCAATTTTGGCGAAGCGTTTTTACACACTCTGGGCCCATTGCAGACATTTATGTCTGCCTCTACAGAGGAATTTAGGGCTCAAAATGCGATTCATGGATTGAGTCATCATTTTTCGATAGCGGAACTTCAGAAACGCCACGTCATGTTGCCGGTCAGGGCTTGAATCCAGGCATCGTCGAACTGACCGGAGACTCGGTTGCCCGAGATCGACTTGGTCTGGTCCACCGGCATGTCGCCGAGCCAGACCATGGCCCAACTGACGTTGATGTCGGTGTCTTGGTTCAGAGCATAGGTGGCGCCTGTGGCGATGCGCCAGGACTCGCCCATAGGTACGATCACGCTGCGTTTGCTATCGGAGACAGCGCTGCTGTCGTAGGCCACGCCGACATTCCACAGCCATTGCTCGGTGGCCTGGTACTGCGCGCCAAGGGACAGGTGCCAGGTGTCCTTGAAACCGGCATCGACCGATTTCGACTGCGCGCCAAACGCCGTGGTGTCGACCTGTACGCCGATCTCACCGAATTCCGACCAGTCCTGCCAGTTGGCCGAGGCCAGCAAGGCCCATTGCCGGTCCAGTTGCTGGAACAGGCTGAGGGTCACGGTCTGCGGCACGGTGGTGTCGAGTTTGGTGTTGGTGTCGTTGATGCGTTCCAGCAAACGGCCGTCGCCTTTCACATCCAGCCGGTCTTCGAAGTCCAGGTCGACTTTGCTGGTGTAGGCCAGGCCAATGCGGGTGCCGGATTGCGGGGCATAGATCACCCCGACGTTGGCGCCATAACCCCAGGCACCATCCTTGTACTTGTACTGACCGTCAGCGCGATCGGTGAAACCGAAGGGAGAGCGGTCGATGGCGGTTTGCGCCTGCAACATGCCGTACATGGCCTTGACGCCAACGCCCACCGACCATTGCTCGTTGAAGCGATACGCCACGCTGGGCACCAGGGACAGACCCAGCAGGCTGGAGTTCTGCGCGAAGTAGCGGCCGGACCAATCGTTGTCGTAGTTGACCGCCAAGCCGAAGTCGCCGTACTGGCCGAAGCCGACGCTCCAATGTTCATCCAGTTCATGGCTGATGAAGAAACTGCCACCGGGGATCGGTTCGAGGGCATTGCCACTGCCGCTGCCGGCCACATTGCTGCCGGCGTCGCGATCGAAGCTCAGGTCGCCATACAGCACTTGCAAGCCGCCGGTGATCTGCGTGCCCGGCAGGTAACTCATACCCGCCGGGTTACTGGCGATGGTCGCTGGGCCTTGGGCCCGGGCGGCGGCACCGGCGTTGGCCAGGCCAGCGTTATCGGTGCCGATTTCGTAGAGCATGATGCCGCCGGCCCAGGCTTGCTGGCAGCACAGCGCGAGGAGCGTACAAGCAGGCAGGGCAGTGGTTTTGGTTGGCATGGTTAACCTCTATCCATTTTCGAATTAACGTAGCGCACGCACGCATGTCCATGGAGTAACAGCAGGCATCCCACGCGCCTTCTCAAGTCGAATTGATACTAGTCGAGAAAACCTGAACTAAGCTCTCCGGGTCGCTTCGCATCGAGGCGGCACAACCGCAGTGGTAGTGCATATTCTCGTTATCGAGAAGGAGCTACTGATGAGCAAAGTCGTCCACCTCATGCCTGTCATTGCCCTGGTAATTATCTGGCCCGATACCGGCAAAACTGCCGATAGCCAGGCCGAGCTGGCCAAACAATCACTGAACCCGGTTGCTGCGCTGTACAGCGTGCCGATTCAGTACAACTGGAACCAGAAACTCGGCCCCAGTGGCGAGGGCTACCAAAGCGTCACCAATATCCAGCCGGTGCTGCCCTTCACCCTCAATGACGAGTGGAACCTTATTTCCCGAACCATCCTTCCAGTTATCGATCAACACGGTCTGGTACCAGGTGGGCAGGCGGACAAGTCCGGGGTCGGTGATGTGACCCAGAGCTTCTTTTTTTCACCCAAACACCCGACCGCGAGCGGCTGGATTTGAGGGGCAGGACCGGTAATCCTGGTGCCAACCGGCAGTGATGAGCTGTTGAGTGGTGAGCAGTGGGGGGCGGGTCCTACCGTGGTTGCCCTCAAGCAAAGTAACGGCTGGACCCGCGGTATCCTGGCCAATCACATTTGGTCGCTGGACCACAGCCCTCCCGATGAAAAAGACAAAATCAACCAGACCTTCCTGCAACCGTTCTTCAGCTACACCACCCCTACCTACACCACCTTCGGCATCAACACTGAGTCCACCTACGACTGGCAAACCCGCGAATGGTCAGTGCCAATCAACCTGTTCGTGACCCAGCTGTTCAAAGTGGGTCATCAACCCATGAGCTTGCAAGTGGGCCCACGGTATTGGGCTGAAAGTCCGAAAGATGGCGCACAAGGCTGGGGGTTTCGGGTGGCGTATACGCTGTTGTTTCCAAAATGATTCCAGCTCCGCTGATGCATCTGTAGGCGTCACGAGTGGTCGCTGCTCGCAAACGTCAAAATGGCGAAGTGGCGGCCTCTGATGAAGCCGCCATGTTTCTCCTGTCTGATCAGTTACCTGCTGGCATCGGCAGGTTGATGCCTTCTTTTTTCAAGGTGTCACGCACGGTTTGGAATTTCTGGTATTGCGACAGCTCGATCGGCCCGTCATAACCCATGCTTTGCAGTTTGCGTGGTGGGTAATCGACGTAGGTTTTCATTAGCTTCATGATCGCGCCTGTGATCGGCACCATCGTCCAGGTACGCTCAGTAAAGTTGTTCATGAACAGGTCATAGCGCTCTTGCGGGTCTTGCCACAAGTCAAAGACCTGCGGCACGGTAGCTACATATTTTTCTGCGCCTTTCCATCCCAGGTTAGTGTCCACCGCCAGGCCGCCAGTTTGCGCGCCATCATCGCCGCGCAGGTTGAATACGGCCTTGTAGTTTCCGACACGCGCCGCACCCGGGGACAGTTCGTTCTCGGTGAAGTAGAACCACTCCTTGCGCGGAGAAGGGCCACTGCCGGTGAGTACAGGGGTCATGTCGTAACTGTCGAAGATGATTGGCTGACCTTCGCGATCTTTTTCCGGCAGCTTCACGCCAGCGACAGAGGCGAAGGTCGCCATCAAATCCAGGCCACCGAGCAGCTCGTGGTTTTTTGTGTCGGGCTTGATCTTGTCTGGCCAGACGGCAATGGCTGGTACCCGGTTACCGCCCTCACGCACTGTGCCCTTGGTCCCACGGAACGGGGTGTAGCCGGCGTCCGGATAAACATCCTGCCAGGCACCGTTGTCAGTGGTGTAAACCACAAGCGTGTTCTTATCCAGGCCCAGTGCCTTGAGCTTGTCCAAAATGCGGCCGATGTGGGTATCGAGTTCGACCACCGAGTCGGCGTACTTGGACTTAGACATGGATTTATGCACGAACTCCGGTGCAGGCATGTTCGGCTGGTGCACTTTCATGAAATTGACGTTGATGAAAAACGGCTTGTCCGATTTGGCTGCCGTGTCGAGAAACTCCAGGGCAGCTTTTTCGACATAGTTGTCAAAGAACGGAATGCCGACCACGCCGGGTTTTCCATCCACGACAGGCGTGTCCACGTACTGGCCGTTGACCTTGAATTCTTCTATCGGTTTTTCCCCGGCCTTGCCGGACAATGCGCCCTTGGTCACCCGTTGGAACATGGCGCGGGTTTCCGGGTCCATGTCCGGGAACCAGGTCGGATCGGCGTAGGTGTAAGCGTTGAGGTGATACAGGCCGACGTATTTCATCACGTCATAACCTTGCGCATTGGGTAGCGCATAATCGGCTTCGCCCAAATGCCATTTGCCGGTGAAATAGGTGTCGTAGCCACCGGTTTTCAGCACCGATGCCAGCGTCCACTCGGCTGCTGGCAGGCCACCGCCCTGGCCCTGGAAGGCCACGGTGGTCATGCCGCTACGATTAGGAATACGCCCGGTTTGCATGGCTGCCCGACCCGGTGTGCAGCTTGGCTGGGCATAAAAAGAGTAAAAAGTGACCCCTTCCGCCGCCAGCTCATCGATGCTGGGCGTCGGCATGCCTCGACCGACCCCACCGCCGTAAGGACCCAGGTCGCCATAGCCGGTATCGTCGGAGACGATAAACAGAATATTGGTCTTTTCCGTCTGAGCCGCATGGGCAAGTCCGTTCAGTGACAAAAGCGCAGCAAACACTATTGATAGTTTGAAACGGTCCGATAGCTGTTCCATACCAGGATTCCTCGTTGTTTCATGGTGCTGGCAACCGGTGATGGTGCACATCAACATTGACCCATGGTGCATTGACCACCGAGTAATTAGCCTAGGTACTGCGTACAGAATCATTTCCCCCTGTGGCATGACCATGCACGGGTTAAGGCGCAGGAAGGAGTCTAGTGCGTTTTTTTTCAAATGAACGGGGCGATAGCCGTGTTTTGTTGGTGTATGTAACGCCAGGATTACAAACTGACTAGATACCAACCATGAACGCGGTAAACACAATCGCCACAAAGCGCGACTCGACTTAAAAATGACTACCGACGGTTCATCGAGTCGCGTGTGCAATATCGCCGCAGAAAATATCGGCGCTGCCATCCTCGGGTGAAGTACGCACGACAACGGCGTACTTGCCGGAAAGCAGGTCTGGCATTGTAATGGGCGCGCTTCTGTAAAAGGTCCATCCACCGGTGCCTGCATTGGGTTCGGTGTTGACCTTATCGTTCATTGCGTACGCGACTGGCCCGGGTTGCTGGCAACTGCCTTTGTTGATGAAGGTGTAGATGCGCGGCGGCAGGATGGTCCCGTTTGGAACGCCGGTAATGTAGAAGTCAAAGTTGGTTTGATTGCCTTCGCCAGTCAATGTAGTCGTGGCGGTATGACCAGGGTTTTTATGGGTCGCTGCCAACGGAAGATTCATTGATTGGTGTGAGGAGCTGGTGCAGCCGAAGAGACTTGCGGTAGTCAATAGCACTGACAGGGGGAGACGGAGTTTCATTGCCAACCTCCAATATTGGAAGAAGTGCGGTGGGGGGACTATCGGGTATAGCTCAATAACGTCGCTGTGCGTTCTTGAACGTCTACTTTTATAGCCCGTTAAATCCCTGAATCCCCCCGGTTTATCAATCAGACGTTGTGAGCTCGCATGCTCACACGCTTGAGCACCTGCAAGTAGGTGGGTGGCTGCGGCACGATGCCGCGCTGGCGCTAAAGTGCATGCAATTTAGGCAAGAGGAAATAGGGCGCTGACGCCATCAGATGATGCTCAATATGAAAATTGACCCGGATCGGCGCCACGCAAGCGCGGGCGATCCAACACGGACTGTGTGGTTCAGGTACTGAGCAGTACGTCCGGGCTTGATTCCAGGCAGGCCTGCTCCGCCATGGAGCGAATGTGTCTCACTGATCGAACAGACCTGCTGGCAATTGGCGGCTGCGAAGGACTCTGCGTCGAATTGCGTCCAGAAGGCCTTCAGCCACAACGTGACCATCCCGCGTAACCCGCAATCCGGTCAGCCAACCGGCCAGAAAGAAGAAAGGGACAGATTTGTTTTCTGTACTTTTGACCGGCAGCTTCTGGCCGATTGCAGTCCCTGGTGACGGGCAGAAATCGACCAATAGCTACCGTTCACGAAGGACATCGACCCCAAACGAACAAACCGCTCCCCCTATCTGAATGCTATTCGTAAATCATCAATAACCTGCTTGATTGACGGCCCTTGAACTTCAGGCGGCTCAGGGCTTTCTCCAAATTCACGCCAGATGAACAGCGTGAGTTCTGCTCCATCAGTCAGTGACTGGGCGTTTTCGTCGCTGGCGAATGTCTGCAAAAGCCTGTACCGGGCATCTTTCCAGAAAAGCGTCTCGACCCAGGCGTACACCGGAATGAAGTGAAAGTGGATGGGGTAGCCAGGGGCGTGACCGAATCGGCTGATGTAGAGCCATTTCGGCTTCAGCTGCCATTCAAGGGTTTTCTGGATGTTGGCCATCAGCCCACCCAACTCTGCGAGTGCACCTTCGGGAAGTTCAGCCAGTGAGTTGACCTGAGTTTTCGCCCCCAGCATCAAATAGCCGGGAAGCGCCGACGACCTATGATGATTGAGAAGCCAATGGGTGGTTTCAAGAATGACGAATGGTGGTGCTATTTCCATGTGCTGATGTCCATGGTCATGGGGCACACAGAGCATCAAGGCATCGACTGTTGTGAAGGCCACCTCTGTGCCTATGCGCTTCTCACATCGGATTAATGCCGATTCATCACTGTTTTTCAAAGGCTCGGGGCACATTCTTGGCCAAACCCCGACGCCGTACTGCGCGTCATTCTCCACCTGACGAAGCGCAAAAAAATCCGTATTCACTGACGTTTCATTCGGCACCAATGATTTGAACAACGCCCGCCGTTTCTACGACAGCTTACTGGGCGAATTGGGCCAGAAGCGTATTGCCGACCTCGGCGACAACGGTTCTATATGAGGCGAGAACGCACCGTCCTTCTTTGTTCTGAAACCGGCGAACGGCGCACCTGCCAGCGTCGGTAATGGGGTGACCATCAGTTTCGAAGCGCCGCCCCGTGCCGCCATCGACGCGTTCCATGCAGCCGCTTTGGCCGCTGGCGGTACCTGTGAATGCCTACGCTGCCTATGCCCGTGATCTGGACGGCAACAAGAGGGCGGCCTATTGCTTCAGTCCCGATTAAAACCCGGTTCGCCTTGATTTTCGCCACCATGATCCTGTTGGACATACCCAGCAGGGCGTAGCGCGATTACCCCACTAGATGACCCACCAACGGGTGAACCGTCTCATCGACCGAGACCGGTGGCTGGACCCGCTGTCATTGGTCGGGCGCTAGCCACGTATCCACCACCCGCCGATCCAGTTCCTCCCAATCAGCCATGCCCAACACCCGCGTGGTGTTCAGCCCGCGCAAATAACCGCGCAGCTGGTTGGCGGTGGCACGGGTTAACTCCCGGTCGGGCGGGTTTTCGCACAGCAGTACAGTTTCGTACTGGATCAAGTACTCGGCCACCCGGTCACGGAACTCGGGCAGGACGGCGTCGCGGATCAGGTCAAACGTTCTCAAGGAGAGGCCTCATCAATGTATTTCGGTTGTGATTGAGTGTGTACGAGTCTGCACGGCGCGCAACTATTGCGTGAGGTAATAGTGACAATCACGAAAGACAAGTTCTGCTTTGTCAGTAATCACCGGAAAATCGCCCCCATCGAACACAGCCCGTGATGCTGACCCGTCACGCGATGAACCGGACTTTTTATTTTCAGGATGACATCCATGCGCCCGTTATTTGTGCCTGCCATGGCGTTTGCCTCTTTATTGCTCGCCGGTTGCGCTTCTGCACCGAACGACCCGACGCTGACCCTGCAGACCAGTAAGACACCTGCGCAATACGCCGACTGCGTCGTACCGAAATTGCAGGGCAGTGCGTTGAGCCCGACCGTCTCGCAGACCCAGCGCAGCTACCGGATCGTGGTGCCGAGCAAAGTCTCTGCGGACAACGTGCTGGAGGCCTACAAGTCCGGCAGTGGCGGCAAGGTGTTCATCTACGAGCGGCACTTGCTGGCCTCGAACTTCCTGCCGTCGAGTTTCGGACGCGCCGCCCAGGATTGCATCTGACCCCGGCCCGTAAACGTTTTTCAAGCGCTCCTTTGGTTGGCCGCAACCAACCAATTTTTTGCCCCGCACCGCCTTTCGGTCGCGGGGTTTTTTTTGTCAGGGCCAATTCGAATCGCCATACGGCATCGATTGCCTGGTCGATCTCACACGAATGTAAACAGGTTCCCGCAGCACGAAATAATCCTGTTCTCAGGACGCAAAGCATCGTAGTTTACGCGCCATAAATACAAGGACGTCAGGAGTGTAAGTGGGCGCTTATCGTTTGCTGTTGGCTATTCTTGTAGCCGTTTCTCATATGGGTAAAACGTTCGCGGGGCTTAACCCTGGCGTGGTTGCCGTGATTTCCTTTCTGATCATCAGCGGCTTTGTAATGACCTCGCTCATCGAGCGCAATTACAAGGCGCCGCAGAAAATCGGGCTGTTCTACATGGACAGGGCCTTGAGGCTTTACCCTCAATTCCTGTTCTACTTCCTGGCATCGTGCGCCGTGATTTATTGCCTGCTGCCCGGCACGCCTCAAGCCGCCGAGCTGACGCTCGGGAACATCGCGGCGAGCCTCACGATGGTGCCCCTCGGCTTCTACATGTTCGGGCTCGCCGGGCCGCTGATTCTGCCGCCGGCCTGGTCTCTGGGGCTGGAGATGTGTTTCTACCTGGTGATTCCATTCCTGTTGATCTACAAGGCGAGGGGCGTTGCGTTTGTCTTGTCTGTCGCCGTATTTATGACTGCGTGTCTTGGTTTCCTCAACACCGATGTGTACGGCTATCGCCTGTTGCCGGGCGTCTTGTTCATGTTCCTGTGCGGCAGCTACCTGTACAAACCGCAGGCGAAGGGTTTAGCGATCGCTGCCGGCACTGCCGTGGTGGCTGCCTTGATGTTTGCGGCCATCGAAGCGGGACTGATTGAGCGTCGGCCGTTTAACGCGGAGGTGACGGCGGGCATCGCCTTAGGCATCCCGGCCGTGTACGTGCTGACGAAACTCAAGTTTCACCGGGTTGACGAATTCCTCGGGGACATCAGCTATGGCGTGTTTTTGAATCACTTTGTGGTGATGTACTTCCTGCGTGCTTTCTGGCCCGTGGCCTACGACGCGCAAATCGTTGCCGTCGTTCTGATCCTGTCGTTCGGGTTGAGTTGCGTTTCGTACTACAGCATCGAACGGCCGGCGCTGAAACTCCGCCATGCGCTTCGGGCGGGCGCGAGGTTCAGCGTGGGTAAACGGCGAGGCGGCGAAAAGGTGGCTTAGTGCGTGTGACTTCGTAGAGCCATCCTGGTCGACGCTGGGCTGGGTGGGCAGTTCCCCGGCTTTCCGCGGGCCGGGCAGTTCCCCAAGCGTCTGGAGTCGGCCGGCATTGACCTGGCGTCGGTGACCGACGTGGTGATCACCCACATGCACATGGACCATATCGGCGGGCTGCTCGTCGATGAGGTGAAGAACCGGTTGCGTCCTGATGTGCGAATTCACGTTTCGGCGACCGAGGTCGATTTCTGGGCGACTCCCGACTTCACCCAAACCACCATGCCGACGCCGGTGCCCGACGTTTTGCGGTCCACGGCCCAGCAGTTCATGGATGCCTTCCACAACCAGCTGAAGACGTTCGAAGACGAATATGAGGTGGCACCGGGCGTGGTCGTCAAGCTGACCGGCGGCCACACTCCGGGGGGGCACAACTTTTACCGGGCCAGCGCTAACCTGGCCCAATGCGTATCACCATGGCGCGATGCCGGGCACTCAGTCAGGCATTCTCATTCCCTGATCGGATAATGCGATCTCGAACAACTGCCTCGCAGGGCAACAGCCGATCGGCCTCGTCGAGTTCCATCGCGTGATGGACGCCCCATTCGATCAACAATTCGAGGATGGGCCGCAGGCTTTCGCCCAGCGGGGTGAGCAGGTATTCGATCCCCTGACGATCCCGGGCGCTGGGTTGCCGGCTCACCATCCCGTGTTCCTCAAGCGCTCGCAGTTGCTCGATCAACACCTTCTGTGAAACGCCGACGATGCGCTTCTCCAGATCACAGGTGCGTTGCGGTCCGTCCAGCAGCACATGAAGGATGACTCCCTTCCAGCGCCCGGAGAGCACAGCCAGCGTGCGCTCGATCGGCAAGCCCGGCAGTCTATTGATTGTCTTCATTGGGTACCACTGACTAAACGGTGTGTAGATAGGCCTGATTTAGGAACAGTACGCTTTCCTTCCGATCAGATCCGACCCGAAGGAAGCCCAATGATAGACCTGTTTGAATCTCAGTTGGTTGGCGGCACCCTCAGACTGAAAAACCGTATCGTCATGGCGCCCATGACGCGCACGCGGACGTCCGAGGGTGACGTCCCCAATGAATTGATGGCCACCTATTACGGGCAGCGAGCCAGTGCCGGCCTGATCGTCGCCGAGGCAACGGACGTTGCGCCCTCCAGCAATGGCTACGCCATGACTCCCGGTATCTACACGCCAGCCCAACGGCAAGGCTGGAGCCTGGTGACCGATCAGGTTCACCGCAACGGCGGCACGATATTTCTGCAACTGTGGCACGTCGGCCGGATGGCCCATCCATCGCTCATGCCGAACGGCGAGGCGCCTTGGGGCGTGACCGACGAAAGGGCTGAGTCGCAAGTGTTCGCCCACGGCCCGGATGGCAAGTTGGACCACATCCCGGCGGGCCAGCCTCGGCGCCTGGCGTCAGAGGAGGTGATGGCATTGGTCGACACGTTTACCCAGGAGTGCATCCACGCCCGGGAGGCCGGGTTTGACGGTGTCGAAATCCATGGTGCCAATGGCTATCTGGTCGAGCAGTTCATGAACTCGGTGCTCAATACGCGCACCGATTCATATGGAGGCGGCAGCTTGGAAAACCGTACACGGTTCCTGCTGGAAGTCGTTGAAGCGGCGGTGCGTGAGTGGGGGCCGGGGCGTGTGGGTGTGCGCCTGTCGCCGTTTGGCAAGTTCAACGGTATTCCGGCGGACCCGCTGACCGAGGAAACCTTGCTGTACGTGGCTGAGCGTCTGGGTCGTCTCGGCGTCGCCTATCTGCACCTGGTCTACGAGCTGATGCCTGAGGAAAACATGGAGTTGGCCGAGTTCAAATCGAACCACCTCGACCACGCTCTGCTGGCCAAGGTTCGGGCCGCGTTCCCTGGCGCAATCATCTGGTGTGGCGGGTTCACTGATCGCAACAGCGCGCAGGCTGCGCTCGACACCGGGTTGGTGGACTTAATTGCCTTCGGCAGACCCTTTATCGCCAACCCGGACCTTGCAGAGCGTCTCAAGCACGGCTGGCCGTTAGCCGAAGCGGACCGATCAGCGTATTACACCCGCCGCGGCGAGGTCGGTTATACGGACTTCCCCGCCTATTCCCTCGGTTAGTGCTTTTCGCAGCCTTGGCCTGATTGCGGCGGTGGCAGGCGTTCGGTGGCGGGCGGTTCTGCCAGCGCCTGCGATTTGTCGTCAATTGCCCGCGTTGTGCACCCTGTGCGCACCCCGGGGATCGGGTCCGGCCATTTAAGCTGATATCATTCGGGCGCTGACACACCGAGTGAAAAACCATGAATCGTCAAAAAAAAATCAAGCAGCTATTAAAGGCGCATGCCAAAAAAGCCAGTGCCAAACTGGCACCGGCAAGCAAGTCTAAATACATCAGCAAGGCTGATCGATTGAAGCTCGCGGCTGAATCCACTCTCGACCCCACCACTTCCTCTGAGAGCGAGTGAGTTGCAGGAAACAGTGGTCTGTCGTGTCCAGCGATGTTTTGCCGACACGCCGATTCACTGTTAGCGCCGCATCCGTCCCTGGAGCGTCCAATGCCGTCCATCATCACGCGCCTGGTGGCGCTTGTTGTTCTTTGCCTGACGCTTGAAGTGCCAGCCCAGACCGGCGCCTGCCCGGCTGGCGAGAAGCAAGTGTGCCTGGACGGCTGCATCTGCCTGCCAGATATGGGACTGACGGATGACCTTTACCAGATCGCCGCGCCAGCCTTGGCGCTGTGGCTGACCCAGGCCCGCGCCGACGCCGCCGTCACCGGCCTGCAACCCATTCCACCGCACATCCGGGAGCAATTGCTGCGCTGGTACGATCCCGTCGTCCTCGATGCCGCGCGCTACAAAGTCAGCGATAGCGGCCAGTTCAACGCCGCCACTGCCATGCTGCAAAACCCCGATGTCGGTGCCGTGACGCTGATCGACATCATCCTCTTCCGGGATGCTGAAAGCGCAGAGCAGAACATCGTGCTCTGGGCTCACGAGCTCAAGCATGTGCAGCAGTTTCAGGAATGGGGGGTAGAAGGATTTGCCCAGCGGTATACACAAGATTTCAATGCGGTGGAGGCGCCGGCTTATGCCATACAGGCTGAGGTCAGGCGGACGTTGCGGGACGGAGCTGTCACTCATCCTTGAACCTGATCTGGAGCGGCGCATGAAAGTTGGTGTGATTTCCGATACTCACGGCTTGCTCCGTGCCGAAGCCCTGGCTGCCCTGGCGGGTTGTGAGCGGATCATTCACGCGGGTGACATCGGCAACGCCGACATTCTCGATCAACTCAAGGCTATCGCTGCGCTGTACGTTGTCCGTGGGAATAATGACCTGGACGCCCCGTGGGCAGAAAAACTTCCTGACCTTCTTCGTTTTGATCTCGACGGATGGGAAACGCTGCTGGTGCATGACGTCGCCGATGTCCCGGCCGCGCTCGACTCAGCCATCAAGCTGGTGATCACCGGTCATTCGCACAAGCCACGGATAGAGTGGCGTGGCGACCGGCTTTACCTCAATCCCGGCAGTGCGGGGCGGCGGCGTTTCAAGCTGCCGGTGACGCTGGCGCTGCTGGATGTGTTCGAAACGTCCCTGGAACCGCGTCTGGTGTCTTTGCTGGAATGATGTTCAGAACGGGGTCAGCGGAATTTTTTCCAACATAAAACGGCTCGTTGATCAAACGAGCCGTCGTTGTGAAAGGACTATTTCAGATCGGCCTCAAAGGTGATCCGCATCAATCACTGCCTTGGCGAACGCCTGTGGATCTTCCTGCGGCAAGTTGTGACCGATGCCGCCGCTGATCAGCCGGAATTCGTATTTGCCGGTAAAGCGCTTGGCGTAATCCTCGGGGGCAGGGTGCGGCGCACCGTTGGCATCGCCTTCAAGGGTGATGGTCGGCACGCTGATGGACGGCGCCGTGGCCAGTTTCTGTTCGAGCGCCTCGTATTGAGGCTCGCCCTGGACCATGCCCAGGCGCCAGCGGTAATTGAAGACGGTGATCTCGACGTGGTCGGGGTTGTCCAGGGCCTTGGCGCTGCGGTCGAACGTGGCGTCATCGAACGCCCATTTTGGCGACGCCAGTTGCCAGATCAGCTTGGCAAAATCATGAGTGTTTTTCTCGTACCCAGCACGACCACGGTCGGTGGCGAAGTAAAACTGGTACCACCACTGCAATTCGGCCTTGGGTGGCAGAGGGTTCTTGCCGGCCGCCTGATTACCAATCAGATAGCCGCTGACCGAAACCAGCGCCTTGACCCGCTCTGGCCACAGCGCCGAGACGATGCCGGCGGAACGCGCGCCCCAGTCATAGCCACCGAGCACCGCTTGTTTGATCTTCAGCGCATCCATGAAATCAATGACGTCGCTGGCCAATGCAGCCGGTTGGCCGTTGCGAAGGGTTTTATCGGACAGGAAATGCGTATCACCATAACCGCGCGCATACGGCATCAGCACGCGATAGCCCTTCGCTGCAAGCAGCGGGGCGACTTCGTCATAGCTGTGAATGTCATACGGCCAGCCGTGCAGAAGGATCACCACCGGCCCATCAGCCGGGCCTGTTTCGGCGTAGGCCACGTTCAGCAGTCCGGCCTTGATGTGCTTCAGCGGGCCGAACGGGGAGGGTGTGGCCTGAGCGGCGTCGGCCTTGATCGCCGCCGGCTGCACGGTGGCGCTCGTTTGTGCGTGGGCCGCACCGAGCGCGCCGAACAGGGCGAATGCCAGGATCGACGAGCTGACCAGGTGGCGACGAGTCATGCCGGTTTTGTTCTGCATTGCCATCTTCATGGTGATGTCTCCGTTGCAAGGCGTTGGCCAGGGGTTCTGGCTGAGCCCCTTGAAACCTTGAAAACATTTGAACGCGGCGACGTATCTGGCCTGTGTCGAAACGCAGGCCCGGTGAAAACGCATGTATCAAGAGGGTAGCCGTACACACTGTGATACACAGCGGCGCATTGAGATAGCGGCCATTGGTGCACTCAAAATTCCCGACATTGGCGGAGTGTTGCGACCCGGGCGACGCGTACACTTTTCCAAATCAACGGGCCGATCTGTGACAGAGGATAAACCGTGGCGACGAACAACCTTTTCAGCGTGAAAATCCCTGACAGCAAAATGGCCCGCGAGGTGACGCAGCTCATTCGCGATACCGAGAGCGAGTTGCTGTTTTCCCACTCCACGCGTGTCTACTTTTGGGGGGCGTTGCTCGGAGAGCGCAAGGGCCAGGCCTTTGATCCGGAGTTACTCTACGTCGCTGCCATGTTCCACGACCTCGGCCTGACCTCGATCTATCGCGAGAGTCAGCTTCGTTTCGAGGTGGACAGTGCGAATGCCGCGCGCGATTTCCTGCGAGGCCATCACATTGCCGAAAGGGACATCGAGAAAGTCTGGAACGCCGTCGCGTTCCATACGACGCCGGGCATTCCAGAGCATATGCATTCAGAGATTGCCCTGGTGCAGGCCGGCGCGGGAATGGACGTGGCGGGGCGTGGTTTTGAGCTGTTCACGGACGAACAACGCGAAGCGGTGATCGCTGCCTATCCTCGCGATACCGACTTTGCCCATCAGATGATCGACGCGTTTTATCACGGGCTGCAGCATCGGCCCCAGAGTACATTCGGGACCTTCAACGATGATTTCCTGGCCTACAAGGATCCGGGTTTCCAGCGGGTGAATCTTTGCAGCGTTATCCTGAGTTCGCGTTGGGAACGGTGAATTTTCCACTCGTTATTCCAGGTTTGGCCCGGGATACGGTCCGTGCGCGGATCGGTTCACACTTGTTCGCTCAAGCCCTGCTATTCCAGGCCACCGCACACAGCGCCAGTCCGGCCACATTGAGGGTGACGGGATTGAAAGCATCCCTGAGCATGGAGGGATTGAAAATCGCGACATCCAGCAGCAGGCCAGCCAGTGCCGCCGAGGCGATGATCAGCGGCCAGGCAATGCGTCGCGCGAGCACTATCCATAAGGCCAAGGCAATCTCCGCGACCCCGGCGGCATAGGCAAACACCTCCACCTGATGGATGCCATGAGACTGAATCATGGTCCGCTCGCCAGGACTCAGCCACAGCAGCTTGGGCACCAGACCATGGTAGGCAAACATGAACGCCAGGCTTCCCCGGGCGATCCAATGGGTGCGTTTCAAGGCGCTCACGTTGGCGCTTTCAAAAATCGACGCTCATGGTCGGGCGTGGGCAACAGGCACGTGTCGTATTTTCCGAAGAGCCGATATCGATTCAGCGCAACGCGGTCGTAGGCCCAGTCCCGCAGCCTGCGTGGGCAGGCGCGCAACAGTCTCAATGGACGCCAGGCACCGGGCAATTGGGCGATGACTTCGAAGACGGCATCCGAACGCACCCAGTAGTGCCGGTCGCGGACCACGGCCATGGTCTCGAATTGATCCAGGGGCAACCCTGCCCACGCCAGCAGCGCCTGCCCCTCGGGCGATTGCACTGCCGCCAGCCTCACGCGCCGGTGGTGGTCGTGGCGGATCAGGAACTTTGCCCAGCCGTTGCACAGTTTGCACACGCCGTCGAACAAGACCACGGTTTCGCCTGGCTGGAGCAAGGGCGCGGGAAAGGGGCGGATGGTAGACGCTTGCATAGAGGAGGCCATGGGGGATGGGTTACTCCGGATCATAACCGCGTGCTGGGCCGGAAGTCTTTACGGGAAGCGCCAGCCTCTATCGAGGATGGCTAACAAAGGGCGGTGTCATCTGGGTGTCACCTAAGGCATGGCAAGATCATCGCAAACCGTCCTGAACACCCAGCGCAACCCCCACCCACGGGCTGATGAATTATCCAGGAATCCTCACCATGAAAGGAGACGCCTCTCTGTTTGCGGCCATTGACCTGGGCTCCAATGCGTTTCGCCTGATGATTGGCCAGTCGGTCAGACGCAACCAGCAGATCGTGATCCAGGAAGTCAAAACCCTGCGCGAGCCCGTCCGTTTGGCGGAAGGATTCCAGGGCGGCGCGCTGGATGAGTTGGCGTTGGATCGAGGGTGGCAGGCGCTCGCGCGATTCGGCAAAAAGCTGCGCGGCTTCGAGGCCGGACGAGTGCGGGCCGTGGCGACCAGCGCGGTGCGCGAAGCCGACAATGCCCAGTTGTTTTTGACCAGCGCCGAGCGTCACCTGGGGTTTCGGATTGACGTGATCTCCGGGCATGAAGAAGCCCGGCTGGTATATGCCGGGGTTGCCCACACGACACCGAGTGCCGCGAGTATGCGGCTCGTGGTGGACATTGGCGGCGGCTCCACCGAGTTGATTCTGGGGCAGGGCGCACAGCCCCTGTTGACTGAAAGCATTGCCATTGGCAGCAGCACTTTTGGCACGCGTTATTTTCACGGAGGCTGCATTACGGCTCAGGGCCTGCTGGAAGCCGAGCGCGTCGCCACGGTGCAGTTTGAAAAGGTCGCACATCGTTACCGGGCGCTGGGTTGGCAGCAGGCCATCGGCTCTTCAGGCACCGCGCGGATGCTCGCCAAAGTCCTCAAGGCCAACGGCTTGAACGATGATGACCAAGACGGAATCACCTACGGCGGCCTGCTGCGCCTGTCGTTGCGCCTGCTTGAAGCGGGGCAGGTCAATCACCTCAGGCTGGCGGGTTTGCAACCCCATCGCCTGAATAGCTTGCCTGGCGGACTGGTGGTCATGCTGGCCGCGTTCAAGGTCTTTGGCCTGTCGCAAATGACGCCTTCGGAAGCGGGTTTAAGGGTCGGGGTGTTACATGGGTTGATGGCCAGGCATTGACTGGATTCTGATGACTGACTGCAGTCAGGGACGCAAGCCGTCAGTCAGCGCGCCTCAAAGGCGGGTGAACGCCATCTATCATGAACCGGGCGAAACCATCCTGAAGGAGGCGGTTATCTCATGAACAAGGAACCCATCGGCTCAAAGAACGCAGAGGACGAAGGCGCCTCTGCGCTGATAGACGCGAGAATCAAAGAGCTGAGTGACTGGCGGGGCGAAACGCTCGCCAGGATTCGAACGATCATCCAGCACGCCGACCCCGATGTGGTCGAGGAATGGAAATGGCGGGGCGTTCCGGTGTGGTCACACGCGGGCATCATCTGCACCGGCGAGACGTACAAGAACGCCGTGAAGATGACCTTCGCCAAGGGCGCTTTTCTGGAGGATCCTTCGGGACTTTTCAATGCCAGTCTTGAAGGCAATACCCGACGGGCGATTGATGTGCATGAAGGCGATGAGATTGATGAGAGTGCGTTGAAGGCGTTGATCATTGCCGCCGTCGTCCTCAACAGTTCGCGAAAAACCGCGGGTGCCAAAACGGCGAAATGAGAGCAAGGGAGGTGGGGTTATTCATCATGATCCCATTGCGCGTGCTCGTTTGCTTCTCCAGCTCTTGTAGGGCACTTCGTCGGTATCCGTAGATACCGTCCGAATACCTTGCTTCACCACCTCCTGCTACACCCCTCTCAAACCACATTCTGTGAACCCCCACCCCACGTTTTGCACCTTGAAGGCCCGGCCCGTCGGCCTAGGATGGGCCTCAGTGGTTGCACCGGACTTCTGGCCTGCGTTCCGCCATCGGCGCTGCCCATAACAATAAAAGACACACCTTGCCTGGACTGGAGAAGAACTGATGAAACCCCTGATTGGACTTATGCTGGGCGATGTCACCGGCATTGGCCCTGAGTTGGTCGTCAAGCTGTTGTCGACGCCTGAAGCACGTGAACGGGCGGATGTGGTGATCATTGGTGACGAGCGAGTGCTCGAGCTCGGCATGCGTGACGCCGGGCAGCGCATTCCTTACCAGAAGATTGTGCACCTGCGCGAGGCCGACCATTCCCAGGCCGCCGTGCCCTTGATCGATTTACATAACGTGGATCCTGCGCTGTATGAGCGCGGTCTGGTCAACGCGGAGTCGGGTCGTCTGACCGGCGAAACCCTCAAGATCATGACCGACATGGCCCTGGCCGGTGAGCTCGATGGCATTTGCTTCGCGCCGCTCAACAAGGCCGGGCTGCATCGCGGTGGCTGGAAGTACCACGACGAACACCAGATGTTTGCCGCCTGGACCGAACACGTCGGTTACTTCGGCGAAGTGAACATCATCCCGCAGTTTTCGACCTTCCGCGTGACCTCCCATGTAGCGCTGCGCAAAGCCGTCGACATGGTGCAACCGGACCGCATCGAAGGGGCGCTGCAACTGGCCCATGACACGTTGCGTGCGCTGGGCAACAACGCGCCGCGTATCGGCGTCGCGGCGCTCAATCCCCATGGCGGAGAGAACGGCCTGTTTGGTGATGAAGAGATCACGATCATCCGCCCGACGCTCGAAGCCTTGCGCCTCAAAGGCCTGGCCTGCGAGGGGCCGTTCCCATCGGACACGGTGTTTATCAAGGCGCGCAACGGTGATTTCGACGCAGTGGTGATCATGTATCACGACCAGGGCCAGATCGCGACCAAGCTGCTGGGCTTCTCATCCGGCGTGACCCTGACCGGTGGCCTGAAGACTGTTTACGCGACTCCGGCACACGGCGTGGCTTATGACATCGTCGGTAAAGGCATTGCAGACGTCGGCGCGATGGCGGCTGCGTTCCGGGTCGCCGCTGACAACGCTGCCGCACGCAAATCCAAGCGCTAAACACCCGCCAAGTGATCGAGAAGAAAATCGAGGCTGACACCATGTTCGAGCATTTCACCAAGACCATTACCAAAACCAGCGGTGCCGAGATTGTCACCGTCGTGGGCGGCGAAGGCCCACCGTTGCTGCTGATGCACGGCAACCCGTTCAATCACCTGTCCTGGCACAAGATCGCGCCGCGCCTGGCCAGGGATTTCACCGTGGTCTGCACCGACTTGCGCGGTTACGGCGACAGCTCCAAGCCCGAGGGCGGTGGCGATCATTCGGCCTATTCCTTCCGTGCCATGGCCCAGGACCAGGTTGAAGTCATGCAATCGCTGGGTTTCGAGCAGTTCTACGCCGCCGGTCACGACCGTGGCGCGCGGGTCCTGCATCGCATGTGCCTGGATCACGGCGACAAGGTGCTCAAGGCCGGTTTCGTCGACATGCTGCCGCAGCATTATTTGTTGAATAACGTGACACGCCAGTGGGGCAAGTTTTCCTGGCACTGGTTCTTCATGACCCAGGACGCCCCGACGCCAGAGCGAATGATGGACGCCGATCCGGAGTTCTTCATCCGCCGCAAGCTGTCGAAGACCGATCAGGGCACCAGTTTCTTTGGGCCCGAAGCGCTGGCCGATTACATCCGCTGCATCAAGAATCCGGCCACCACCCACGCCATGTGCGAAGACTATCGCGCCACCTTCGGCATCGACCTGGACATGGACACCGCCGATTTCGACGCGGGCCGGCGGATCGACAATCCGGCACTGATTCTCTGGGGCGAAAAGGGTGGCGTCGGGCGCAACCATAATGCCGCGGAAATCTGGAGCCGCTACGCCACCAACATCGTGCAGACCGCCACCGTGCCCTCAGGCCACTACCTGCAGGAAGAATGCCCGGACGAGACCTACGAGGTGTTGCACGGCTTCTTCAAGTAACGCAATGACAGGCGGTCCGGGATGACCGCCTGCCCACTAGAACTATAAAAAAAGGTGGAAAAAATGATTCCGACTACGCTCGCGCAAAAACGCAGGGCAACGCTGACGTTCGTGTTGCTTTGCATCATGGCGTTCATCATGTACGTGGACCGCACCAACCTGGCCGTCGCCGCCCCGACGATCAGCAAGGAGCTGGGTTTCAGCAACACCAACCTGGGCATGATGTTTTCCGCCTTCGCCATCGCCTACAGCTGCTTCATGATTCCCGGCGGCTGGTTCAGTGACCGTATCGGCTCGCGCAAGGCGATGTTGCTGTACGGCATAATCTGGTCGGCCGCGACCATTGCCACAGGGCTGGTCAGTGGTCTGGTGGTCTTGGTGATTGCACGTTTCGTGGTCGGTATCGGCGAAGCGCCGATCTACCCGACAGCGGCGCGCATGATTGCCCGCGCCATCCCTATCACCCAACGCGGCACGGCCCAGGGCATGATGCATGCGTCCGGACGCCTGGCCAATGCACTGGCGCCTTTGATCGTGACGTTCATGATCATTCAGTTTTCGTGGCGACTGACCTTCGTCATTCTCGGCGTGGTGACGTTGATCTACATGTTCGTCATGTATTTCAGCCTGAGCGAATCGAAGAAACTGCTCGAAACCGCCGCCGTGCCGCTACCACCCGTGGCGGCCAAACCGGTGAATTGGCCGCAGATGCTGCGCAAAGTGTGGCCGGCCGCTGCCACTTGTTTCTGTCACGGTTGGGTGCTGTGGTTCTTCCTCAACTGGATTCCATCGTTCTTCACCCAGCGCTACGGCATGGACCTGACCCACACCGCGTTGTTTTCGACCTTTGTGCTGCTCGGCGGGACCGTCGGCACCGCGGTCGGCGGCATGCTCTCGGACTGGCGCTTCAAAGTCACCGGCAACCGTCTGCGCTCACGCCGTGACTTGATCATCTTTGGCTTCCTGGCCTCGATCATCGGCTTGATTCCGCTGATGTTCACCCACGACCTGATCATCTGCGCCTGCGGCCTGAGCTTCTCGTTCTTCTGCTCGGAACTGGCCGACTCGCCGCTCTGGGTCATTGGCACCGAGGTGTCCCACGAACATTCGGCGACTTCCAGCGCGTGCACCTTCACCGGCATGGCCCTGGCGGGCGCCGTGTCACCGGCGGTGATCGGCTGGTTGCTGGACATCACGGGGAACAACTGGGCCGTGGCGTTCGGCGCTTCCATCGCCGTGGTGCTGATGGGGCCGTTGCTGGCGATGTTTATCAAGCTGGACGACGAGCCTGCTCCCGAGCCTGTTTCATCTGCGCGTTCACCGGCTGCGATAACTCAGAGCTGAGACGCGACGTTTCACTCTATCGAACAAAAGCCGCCGCCAACCAAGGGGCGGCCAATCACCTGCTTTAGCTGATACCAATTGGCCACCTCATCCGTTAGAGTGTGCGCCGCCCGAGAGATGGATCCCGGGCAATATCTCATGGAGCTTTTTCAGTGAAGTACGTTAGTAAAGTTGTCGCAGTAGCCCTGTTCGGTCTGGTTCTGGCGGGTTGCACCGGCACGCCGATGAACACCCAGCATTATGAAAGCAGTCAATACACCGTCCTGGGCCACAGTGAAGCGAGCGCCACGGGCCTGCTGCTGTTCGGCGTGATCCCGATCCAGCAGAACAACCGTTTTGTTCGCGCTCAGAACGCGGCGATCAAAGCCAAGGGCGGTGACGCGATGATCAACACCCAGGTGCAGGAAAACTGGTTCTGGGCGTGGGTCCTGACCGGCTACACCACCAAGATCTCCGGTGATGTGGTCAAGCTGAAAAACGTTCAGTAAGCCCAATACCCGGTCTTGATTGCGGATGCGCAATTGTGGCGAGGGGATCAGTCCCCTCGCCACAGGTTGTCGCTCAGCTGAAGATGTTCTTAAGTGAATAGCCTTGCGGTTTAACCGGGTTTTCATCAGTGGAAGCTGAGGTCAGTGGCGTTCCGTCATGCGAGCCTGCGGAGCCACCCGATTCCTTCCCGACCACTTCGCCTGATAGAGCTGTTGATCGGCACGTTTGATCAGCGCGGTGGTATTGCTGTCCGATATCTCGGCCAGGCCAATGCCGATGCTGACCGTGACGTGCCCGACCGTAGAAAAAATGGCTGCGGCAATCGCGGCGCGAATCTTCTCGGCAACGACCTCGGGGCTCTCGGGTTCCTCGACTTCCGGTAACAGCACCGCAAACTCCTCGCCACCGTAACGGGCCACGAAGTCAGTGGCGCGGGTGTTGCCCTGGATCAGCCGGGCGAGTTGGTGCAGCACCTCATCGCCGATCGCGTGGCCGTGGGTGTCATTGATTTGCTTGAAGTGGTCGGCGTCGATGAACAGCAACGCAAAGGGCCGTCCGGTGCGTTGAAACAGCAGGTTGCACTCATTCAGTTTCTCGTCGAATCGGCGCCGGTTGTACACGCCGGTCAAAGCGTCGTGGGTGGCCAGTTTCAACAGATCGGCGTTGGCCTGGGTGAGGGCGGCGGTGCGTTGCGCGACCGTGGCTTCCAGCGACGCATTGGCTTCCTGCAACTCGCGCTCCTTGCCGAGCAAGGACTCCGTCATGCCCTGGAGGGATTGGCCCAGCTGGGCAATTTCTCGCACCGAATGGTCCCGCGGAAACGTCACCCCCGGTTGTTGGTTTTGTACCCGTTTGGCTGACTTTGCCAGCTGTTCGATCGGGCGGCTGAGGTACAGCGCCAGGTAGTACGCCACCAGAGCAAACACGATGGCGGCAATGACCCCCAACAGCAGCAATTTGTAAAACAGAATACGTGCGGGTTGAAGCGCGATATCCAGTGGCTGGCGGACCGCGATGTACCACGTCAGGTCCGTGCTCGAGGGCGTGGGCACCGCGACCACGCTGGTCAGGTAACCGTCGCCGACTGACCAGCCGGCGGTATCGGAATGGTTTTCCCGGGCGACCGGCATGTTCGCCACACGTTGCCCCATGAGCGCTTCGGGATAGAGCACTTTGCCGTCGTGGTCGACGATCAGCGCCTCCACCTCGGGCGTCATGTCCTTGCGCAGCACGGCCGCGTCGACAATCCGCGTCGCCCAGCTCCAATGGGCATGGGCTCCCAGCACACCGATCACCTGGCCCTCGGCATTGCGGATCGGCGCGGCGAAATCGATGAAGCGCAAAGGCTCGCCACTGGCGGTTCCGGGCAGCAGTTTGGCCAGCAGGACCGCTTCATGAGGATCGCCGGTATAAGCACCGCGCAACCCGGCCTGGAACCAGGGGCGCTCCTTCACCGATTGATTGACCAGAAGACCGTTCACGGCTTGCCGTACACGCCCGTTGGCGTCAGCCACGCCCATCCAGGCGTACTCGGCGCGAGATTGCGAACGCAGCTCCATCGACGACAAGATATCCGGATCGCCCAGGTCGCCGTGCTTGAATAACGGCGCTCGACTGAGCAGAGACACTTCGAGCTGACGCTCATGCAGTTGTGCGCCCAATAGCTCGGCCGCCGACCTTGCCGTACTCAACAACGCATTGCCGCTGGCCTGCTTCATTTGCTCGGTGGCGATGTGGCCCACGTAGAAACCCACACTCACCAGCGTGAGCAACGACAGACCGGCAAACCAGAGTGTCAGGTGGCTTCGCAAGCTGGCTTTGATCATGGAAGACACCTGACGGTTTGAAGTCGCAGCATGGTATGCGCAATGGTCGGGTGGGGGCCAGTGGCGGCGCTTTCATGGCATCGATCGGTACACGCATTCGCCAACGCGATGACAAGAAACAGAGTCAGTCGGACCGAAGCGCCCTCAGTCGGCACGTCCGCGCAGTTGCGCGAGAATCCGCGCGGCATCCCGGGCCGGAGGCAAACCGAAGACGCGGGCGTAGTCCCGGCTGAATTGGGTAGCGCTTTCATAGCCGACATCGAACGCGGCGCTGGTGACGCTTTTAGCGTTCGCCACCAACAAAGTCCGCGCCTGAAGCAGCCGCACGCGTTTTTGATACTGCAAGGGGCTGAGCGTGGTGACGGCTTTGAAATGGCGGTGGAACGCTGACACGCTCATCGACGCTGTGCGGGCCATGTCCTCGACCCGCAGCGGCTCGGCGAAGGCGCGGCGAATCCACTGGATCGCTAGGCTGACACGGGCCATGGCCGTATCGGGCGCGGCAATCTCGCGCAACATCCAGCCGTGCGGTCCTTGCAAAACCCGATAGAGAATCTCCCGCTCGTACACCGGGCTCAGGGCCGCGATGTCCGCCGGCCGGTCCATCAATCGCAGCATGCGCACCCAGGCGTCCATCAGCTCGGGTGTGACTGCGGCCACTGAAAAGCCGGCCTCTTGTTCTGACGGTGCGACAGGTTTTGGCAGGTCTGTCAGTAACGTTGCCAGTACGGCAGGGTCCAGCGTCAAGGCGACGGCGAGGTACGGCTCGCCGGACGTGGCCGGGTGCACACTGCCGACCGCCGGCAGTTCAATCGACATCACGAAATAGGTCGCCGGGTCATACCTCAGTGTGCGATCACCGACGGTGATGGTCTTACTGCCTTGCAGGATCAGGTTGATCATCGGCTCATAGACAGCGGCCAACTGATGTTCGGGAATCGCACCCTGGACCATGGCCACGCGCGGAATGCCCGTCTCTGTACGCCTGTTTTCGGCCCTGGCGGTAAGGGTTCTGAGTTCATGCAGTTGGTTTTCCATGGGGAGACATCTGACCGCAGGGGGACGCACGGCGCAAGCGAAAAGCAGAAACAGGCAGGATTGGAGTAGTAACGGCTGCGCTCGCCCGAGTGTCTATGGTTACCGTGGTTGCTCATCTGATTGACAGTGGAGCAAGCCATGAGCGTTATCGTCATTACCGGCGGCAGTCGAGGCATTGGTGCCAGCGCCGCAGTGCACTGTGCCCGGCGTGGAATGGGCGTCATCCTGACCTACAAGAGCAACGTGCAAGCGGCGGATTCGGTGGTTCAGCGCATCAAGTCCGAAGGTGGTCATGCCGTCGCCCTTGAACTGGATGTCTGCCATGCCGCGAGCTTCGGCGTGTTCGTCGATGCGGTACGACAGGCGCTGCAATCGAACTGGCAAACCACCACCCTGGGTGGTCTGGTCAACAATGCCGGCCACGGCCTGTTCAATCCGCTTGAGACGGTCACCGAGGCGCAGTTCGACGACCTCATGAACGTTCACCTCAAGGGCCCGTTCTTCCTGACCCAGGCCTTGCTGCCGCTGATGGAGGAGGGCGCAAGCATCGTCAACCTGACCAGCGCGACGACACGGGTGGTCACCCCAGGCGTGGCGCCTTATGCCGCTTTCAAGGGCGGACTGGAAGTACTGACCCGCTACATGGCCAAGGAGTTTGGTGAGCGACGCATCCGTGCCAATGCCGTCTCGCCCGGCGCCATTCGCACCGAACTGGGCGGCGGCTTGAGCGAAGAATTCGAGACGCTGCTGGCCTCGCAAACGGCGCTCGGTCGCATCGGCGAACCGGACGACGTCGGTCGAGTGATCGCCACGCTGCTGTCCGAAGAAAGTGCCTGGATCAACGCGCAATCCATTGAGGTTTCCGGCGGTTACATCATCTGAACCAGCGAGGCGCATTCCATGCTTGATCATGTGTTTATCTCAGTCAGCGACACCCAACGCTCCGTCAATTTCTATACCGCGGCGCTCACACCGCTCGGCATCACTCACTCGCTCGATTTCGACGGCAAGGATGGCCCGCCGGGCCACCCGGACCTCAAGGGTTTCGGTGCGCAAGGCCGGGTGTTTTTCTGGCTGCGTGAAGGGGTGGTGGAGGGGCGGGCTGCGCATGTCGGGTTCGTTGCGAACAGCAGGGGCGAGGTCGATGCGGCCTATGCCGCTGCGATGAAAGCAGGCGCTACCGATAACGGCGCTCCCGGCGCACGGTTGCATTACGACCCGAATTATTACGCGGCTAACGTCCTGGAGCCGGATGGCTACAGCCTCGAATTCGTCTATAAAAACTGGCAGCACCGACAATGAGCAAACTTCTGATTTATGGCGCAACCGGGTACACCGGCCGAATGGTCGCGGCACAAGCGAAGGTAGCCGGGCTGGACTTCGAAGTCGCTGGACGTGACGCGACAAGCGTGGCTGCGCTTGCCCGGCAGCTGAGCGTGCCTTATCGCACCTTCGCGGCCGACGCTCAAACGGCGCAAGCGCTGAGCGGCGTCACGGTCTTGTTGAACTGCGCCGGTCCTTTTGTGATGACTGCAGAACCGTTGATGCGGGCCTGCATCGAGGCCGGGGTCGACTATCTCGACATCACTGCCGAAATCAACGTTTACCGGCTGGCGGAGCGGTTGGGCGAGGATGCCGGTGTGATGCTATTGCCAGGCGTCGGCTGGGACGTTGTCCCCACGGACTGCCTCGCCCTGCACGTTGCCCGTCGTGTCGAACATCCGCAATCGCTACGGATCGCGCTGCAGGTTGCAGGCTCCATGTCCCGTGGATCGGCCAACAGCGTTGGCGAGATCATCGGTGCAGGATTGATGGCGCGGGTCGACGGCGTACTCGTTCCTGCGCCGGATGCGCAACCGCGTCACTTCGACTTCGGCGCCGGGCCTGTGCTCTGCGCGCCGCTGTCGTTCGGTGATCTGGTCACGGGTGGGCGCTCGACGGGTATCCCCAACATTGCGATGTTCGTGCACATCAGCGGTGACGCATTCCCAGAGGGCGACTTGTCCCGACTTCCCGATGGCCCCAGCGAGCAAGAGCGCCTGTCGCATCGGGCCTATGCGGTTGCTGAGGTGACGGGGGCAGATGGGCAGGTTGCGCGGTCGGTTATTAAGACTATCAACGGCTACTCCTACACACCGTTGGCCGCGGTGGAAGCGGCGCGACGCGTGTTGGCCGGGGAGCGGCGTTCCGGGTTCGAGACACCGGGTCGTCTGTTCGGAGTCGAATTCGCCGAGAGCATTGCCGGGACGGTGATCGTTGATCTCTAAGGCTGGCGCTGAAGGCACAGCAAGCGCTCGATCTGCGCCAACTCCCAGGTGCTGAGCAAACTGAGCGGGTCGGTGCCGTAACGTTGCCAGCGGTCGAGTTCACCCTCGCGGCCGTCCGGGGCCTGGCAACGTTGGCAATGCAGCAGACGGTCGCCGTCGACACCGAGGCTCAGGCGCCAGCCTTCGATATCGACGTGCACGTGGCCGGGCTCGGGTTGTCTGGCGAGGCGCGATAGCGGCCGGAGTTCCAGCGCGGCGTCGCGCAACTGCTGGTAAACCTCGCGGGCGGTCAAGGGTGGCACTGGGCATCTCCGGTGGAATCGCGGGGTTGCACAGGATAGAGTCTGCGCTTGCCGCTGTCAGCGGATAGCGGGGTCATTATTCAACCCGTCTGCCGGCGGCTTGATGGAAGAAGGTTCAACCGGGTGCGAGCTGATTTACGTGCGCTTGGCCACAAATGATTTGGAGCAGGACATGAATAAAGCCGCAGCCCTCATGGTGCTTATTGCGGGGGTGTTCGGCGCGCAAGTCCAGGCGGCCGGCGATGCTGAAGCCGGCGCGACACTGTTCAAACGGATATGCGGCGGCTGCCATCAAGTGGGGGAGTCGGCGCGGGGTTCGTTCGGGCCGCAACTCAATGGCATTTTTGGACGCCCGTCAGGTAGCACGACGGATTATCAATACTCCGACGCCATGAAATCGGCCGGCATTGTCTGGACCCGCGAGACCCTGATCGCGTACCTCGAAGATCCAAAGGAAGTAGTGCCCGGTACCCGGATGATTTTCTGGGGGCTCAGCGATCCGGAGAAGATTGAAAACCTGTTGGCATATCTTCAGACCTTTCAGCCGCAGTAGGGCACCCTGCATTGACGCAGCGCGGCTTTCGATCAAACGCTCGGACCCACCCTCAGCATGGCGACGTGCGGACCATGACGATCTATATGTAGGAAGGCACCTACAAAAACTCACGAAACCATGATTTTTCACACTCATAATCGAACTGGATAACCGCCCGATGGCGCGGTTTTACTTCGTTAGGATGTGTCAGTTTCCTCCCGGTATTGACTTCGATGTTTCAGGGGGAGAGTCTTGGCGTCGCTGGAACCCGTAGCTGAAACCGGATAGAAATGCTCTTGCCAAATAGACTCGAAGATCATCGTGTCTCTAGTGCAGAAACAAAACATTCTGGTTTTCTGGCCGTGAATGTTGTTTTTCATGCGCCATGAATACACCGTGTTTGTTAGCTTCGAGCTGTCTGGGATGGGGGTTTTGGTTGACGTTGGTTATGTGTGATAACACGGGTAAGAGGGGTTGGCGGATATGCCTGCCCTAAATAGTTAGTTCTAATGATCGACGCGTTGCCATTGGATAGTTTGCGGCAGATGGCAGGTTGGATTGATTAGATGATATTCCAAGGACTGCACTTACATGATGTAAGTGCGAACAATCGATAGAGGTGAGTTTGTTCACTTCTGGAGGCAAGGATGCACGACCAAGTTACGTCTGAATTGTCAGTTCATCTGTGTATTCATCAACTGTTCGAATCCCAGGTTGCACGCAGTCCTGAAGCCACGGCGCTGGTCTTTGAGGGTGAGACGCTCAGCTATGGTGAACAACTACCTCGCTTGCTTGCTGGTTCACATGTGCCATTGAGTCGCCGATAAACCGCCCGCATCAGTTTGCGGGCGTGCAGCGGGGTACCCATCGGCGAAGCATTATAAAAAGGAGAAATCATGGCAAATCCCTACCGCGAACTGCTCACCACCCCGGGCGTCATGGGGTTGGTGATCGCGAGTTCCATTGCCCGTCTGCCGCAGGCAATGATCGGCATCGGCATCATTACCATGTTGGTGCAGCAGACGGGACTTTATTGGCTGGCTGGCTCGGTCGCCGGTACCTTTACCCTGGCAAATGCGCTGGTCGGCCCGCAGGTGTCGAAATTCGTCGATCAGCGGGGGCAGAGTCGAGTGCTGCCCTTAGTCACCACCTTCAGCATTGGCATGTTGCTGGCGCTGATCGTTGCCGTCTCTATGAGGGCGCCGACCCCGCTGTTGTTTATTCTTGCGGCACTGGCGGGCACGATGCCCAGCATGCCCGCGATGATAAGAGCACGCTGGACACAGCTTTTCCGTGGCAAGCCGCAGTTGCACACGGCTTTCTCCCTGGACACGGTGCTGACTGAGCTCGCTTTCATTATCGGTCCACCCCTGGCCATCGGTCTGAGCGTCAGGTTTTTTGCCGAAGCCGGACCGCTTGTCGCGGTCTTGCTGCTGGTCATCGGCGTGAGCGCTTTTCTTCTGCAAAAGCAGACAGAACCGAAGGTCGTCGTGGGCGCCAGGAAGAGCACCGGCTCTACCTTGCTGATTCCCGGCGTTCGCACCATCGTTCTGGCACTCCTGGCGATGGGGGTGATTGGCGGATCAATCGATGTGGCGGTGGTGGCCTTCGCCAACGCACAAGACTGGCCAGCGTCCGCCAGCTTCATCCTCGCAGCCTATGCGCTCGGCTCAATGATCGCGGGCCTGACGTTCGGCGCGTTGAGGGTCTCCTTGTCGATTGAAAAGCAGTTCTTCGTTGGCGTTCTGATCACGGCAGTTACAGCCGTCTTGCCCATTTTCTCGCCGGACGTATACATCCTTTCCGGGATGCTGTTTGTGGCAGGCATGTCATTCGCACCAACGATGGTCGTCGTCATGAACCTTGGTACGATCATCGTTCCACCGTCCAAGATCACCGAAGGCCTGACGTGGATGACGACGGGCATCAGCATCGGCGTGGCGCTCGGTGGCGTACTCGCGGGGCTGATCATCGACGCCTATGGCGCACGGGCAGGGTTCGGCGTCGCCATCGGCGCGGGGCTGGTCATGGTGGTGATCGTGCTGTTGGGGCTGCGTACACTTCGCGCCACATCAGCGGTTTGCGCCGAGCCGAGTTTCCAGTAATAAGCACGCTGGACTTCGTTACAGCATTGATCTGCCGACAAGGGGCATGGCCCTCTTCGTGGTCCATCTGGTCGCTCAGCTAGAATGACCATTCATTCCCCATTGATGGAGAACCAGAATGGTCAGCAAAAACACGATTTGCCTCTGGTACGACGGCGCCGCGCTGGACGCCGCGACGTTCTACGCCAAGACGTTTCCCGACAGCGCGGTGGGCACCATCCTTCGCGCGCCTGGCGACTATCCTGCGGGCAAGCAGGGCGATGTATTGACGGTCGAATTCACGGTGATGGGCATTCCGTGTCTCGGCCTGAACGGGGGCTCGGGGGTCAAGCACAACGAGGCGTTCTCGTTCCAGGTGGCGACTGACGACCAGGCCGAAACCGATCGCTTGTGGAGCGCGATTGTCGGAAACGGCGGCCAGGAAAACGTCTGTGGCTGGTGCCAGGACAAATGGGGATTGTCGTGGCAGATCACGCCCCGCGTCCTGACGGATGCCATCAATAATCCCGATCAAGCAGCGGCCAAGCGCGCGTTCAACGCGATGATGCAGATGGGGAAAATCGATGTCGCGGCGATAGAAGCGGCGGTCAAGGGTTAGCCCAGTCTGATGCTCGGTGATTTGCCTTATCGCGCCAGTTGCTCCACCAGCTCAGGCGTCACGTAGTGCGGTCCGTCGAACAGGTACAGCGGATAACCGTCATAGGCCGCCAATTGCGGCTTGAGCTCGGCGGCGGTGGCGGAGCGAAAGCCGCCGCCGAAGTTGGGGCGAAAGGCTTCGACGATGATGCGCACCCGGTCTTTGCCCAGACGCTCGCGCAACGCGTCGGCGTAGGTCCTGGCGACCGGTGCGGTGCGGGCGTAGACACCGACGCCGTCCTGGAAGAACACGCCAATATCATTCGGCAGCCACTGCTTGAGCCATTCTGCCGTGGCGACAGGGCCGATGTTCGCACCGTCATACACGCTGATCCATAACGGTCGTGGCAGCTTGGCCAGCAGGGCGGGCAGTTCTTTGGCGCGGGTCCAGCTGGGGTCGACTTCGGCGGGGAAATACCAGCCGGTGACGTGCAAGGGCGTCGGCAATTTGGCGATGCGTGCCGAGACTGCCGCCAGTTGCTCGATGTTGTCCCGTGAGCGGTTTTCGCTGAAATAGCCGGCCAGTCCGAGGATGACGTCTTGCGCCCACGGGGCCTTGGCAATGCGTGCCCAATCGGGCAGAACCGGCACGCTGGGCAGGCCGGAACCGGCAACGAATGCCTGATCGTCGACGACAGTCCATTGCACCAGCAGCTCGCGGGCCCCCAGCTTTTCCCAGTGGCCATTGATGCCGACGGTCTTGTTGTCCGGCTGCCAGACGATGCCGACGATCCCTGGGGTCTGGGCCTTTTTGTCCGTCACGTAGAGCACGCCGGTCCCGGTGCCGAGAATGGCGGCAAACAACAGACCCGCAATGGTCGCGCGACTGGCGGTGTAACCAAGAATGTTCACGGAAGCGCCTTATTGATGCGCTGATGCCATTGGCTCAGCGAGGTGACGCCTTTGGCGTTCCAGTTAGCTGCGGCATCGGGGCCGAGGTGGAACTGGCCCTCGTTGAATTGCCAGACGATCACTTGCGGTTTGTGTTGGGCGAAATCCGCAGACTCCAGGTATTGCAGCAGCGTAGCCCATGGGCCGACATCGCCAGGATTCCAGGTCAGCGAGACGGGACGGTCCAGGGCATTGGAAAGCTTTTGCGTAAAGCCCAGGTAAGGTTGGACAAAGCTGTTGCCGATCACCTGAACCGGTGCCGGTGCGTCATCGATCAGCAAGTCGTTCTGGGCCTGATGGCGAACGGTGTAGATGTCGCGACCAATCGATTTACGTTTGATCGCCGGCAGGAAATTGCTCGCCAGATCGCCGAACGCGCGTCGGTCGAACCACTCGCCCAGCGCCGCGCCACCGCCGGGTTCGCCTTGCAGGCGGTAACGCTCGGTAATCAGTTGCGCCGTGGCGTCGGCGGTGTTTTCCGCGCTCCAGGCGGTCCAGTGGTAGTCGGCGCGATAAAACGCGGTCTGTTTGCCGTGTTCAGTGCGTTGCAGGACGGGCTTGATGTTCAGCGTGGTCAGGCCTGCCTGAGTCAGCTCGCTCTGTAAGTGGTCGTAGCGCTGCATCACGGCCGGGCTCAAGGGCTGATTGGCGGGCAGGCGCGAGGCATAAAACGGCGCTTTCATCGGCACTACCAATACGACCAGACTGATGTGTTCCCGCGCAAGGTTCTGCTGGAGTTGTTTCACCAGCGCAATGTTGCGAGTCATGCCGGGGTTATCGACCTTGCTCAGGCTTTCCCAGGCCGGGAACAGCCAGCCACCTTCGCCGGTAATGACCGCCGAGGCCGCTTCAACGCCGGTGCCCGACAGGCTCAACAAGACACCGGCGATCAGGGCGGAAGCCGGCCAGCGAGATTTCCATTGAAGGGTCATGGCGCGGTCTGGTCGACAAGGCCGATCAGGCGTGGAGCCTGCCGGGAGCCGACCAGGAACAGGCTGTAACGATCGCCGGCCTTGAAGGGCGCCAGCTTGAACGGCAGGCTGATGTTCTGCTCGCAATTGGCAACCAGCGTTGCTTGCACCGGGTTAATCGTGCGCTGGGCCTGACCGTTGAACGGCACTTGATTGAACACCGGGGCATGGTTAGCCAGTTTTACCCCGGCCTTTTCACAACCGCTGGCCAGGTTGTAGAGGTTGAGTTCGGCACGCAAGTCTTTGCCGCGCAGCGGCGGGTCGATGACCAGGCGGGGTGCCCGCGCCGGGTCACTGTCGAGAATCAGCGTGACCCACGCACTTTTCGGTGCACTCAGGCCCTTTATCTCGCGACCGTTGACGGTCACTTGCAGCGGCTGTCGCGAGTCCACGACCTGAAAAGGACTGGCCACCGTCGCCTGGGTCGAAAGGGCGAAACTCGCGCCCTGGCCCACCTGGACCTGCATGGCAGTGTCGGAGGGGTTGACCACCCGCACCCAGGCCGAACCCTCCGGCAGTTTTGGCGCGTACAACTGGGCAATTTCAGGGGCGGCGTTTGCCCCCATCGGGATCAGGCCAAGTCCCAACCACAAACAGAATCGAATCTTCATGCAAGTCCTCAATAGGAATAAGTCAGGCGACCGAAGACACCTTGAGCGTGATCATCGCCCAGCACCTTGACGCGGTACTGCAGGGAGAAGTCGAGATAGGAGCGGGGCGCGTTGTACGCATCTTCGCGGAACCAGTAGCGCACGTTGTTGCCGACACCGATGCCACCGGCCTTGCCGGACGATGAGTCCGATTTGCCATCGGAGTCGGTGCCACTGTTCATCTTCGAGTCGTAATCGAACGCGGCCACCACATGGGGGAACGTCACCCAGCGTGAGCCCGCGCCACCGATGGCATAGCTGCGGCCGACCTGCCATTCGCTGTTGAAATAGTCTCGCGAGTCGTTGACGTAATGTCCGGCTTCAGCGAACAACTGCGAAGTCCACCAGCTGGAGGCATCGACCCGCAGATCGGTCCCGACGCTTGCGCCATAGCCCAGGCGCAGCAGCCAGTCACCGTCGACGTCCGACGATCCCAAGGGGAATGTGCGCTCGACGGCGGCCATCACGTTCAGCGACGTAAAGGGTTTGACCCGTACACCCACCGCGCCTTGCAGCGCATCGAAACCGGTGTCCGAATCGCTGTTCTTGCTCCACAGCGTGTCGGTGACGCGTCCGTAGAGTTCGACAAAGCGTGCATTGCGATAGCCCAACGGGCGCCAGGACAATTCGGTGCTGTTCTGCAGGCTGTCATTGCTGCTATTGCCGCCGCTCGGCGCTGAGCTCAGGCCGCTGCTGGTGCTGTTGCCGCGGTAACTGGTGGTGTTGGTCAAACCCCAGGTGCGCGACACATCGGCCACGGCGCGACGGGTGTCGAACAGCTGCTGCGGGGACAGGTCCGGTTCACCGGCATTGTTTGCGTCGATGACGCGCTTGAAGTAGCTGACGGCTTGTTCGTCATCATTGACCCGCATCGCGTTATAGGCCGCGTCTTGAGTGGCTGTCGGCGTCAGTCGCGTCTCGGCATCGGCCTTGCGGAACGATGCGTGGGCACCGTCATCGTCGCCGGCCTGGACCGACAAGTAAGCGATCTGCAGGTCGCTCATCGATTCCAGTTCACCCGTGTCCCGCGCTTGTTGCAGCCGTTCGCGCGCGGTTCGGCGCTGGCCGATGGCGCTGTACAGACTGGCTTCTTCATAAGCAGGCAGGCTCCCCAGCGCCAAGGCCTGGGTAAAGTCTTCGCGAGCCCCGGCGTCGTCACCCGATTGCTGGCGCAGACGACCGCGTTGGGCCAGCAGTCGGGCGTCATCGCCGGTGAGCTTGAGGCCCTCGCTGGCTGCTGCGATGGCTTCGGGCACTCGTTTCTGATCACTCAAGGCGCTGACGAGCAACCGTCGGTACGCCGGATTCTTCGGCGCACGGGCAATGGCTTCGTTGGCCAGGACGACGGCCGAGGCGGGGTCCTTGCTGGCGAGTGCGGCGTAAGCCTGACCGGCCTTGTCGGTTCCGCCGTCGCGCTGGTTGCCCGGCCAGATATCGCAGACCAGGCCAAAAGCGGTTTCCTGACAGTTCAGGGCCGGGGCCGGAAACTGGGCGACAGCGTTCAACCCGTTGTTTTTTTGCCTGAGGGCCATTCGGGCGGCTGTGCGTCGACGGGCCACTTCGCCGCCTTCGTCATCGGCCAAAGGTTGCAGCTGATCAAGCGCCCGCTGAGGCTCGCCATGGGCCAGCGCAGCGTCGGCGGCGAAGAAGCGAATGTCGCGGGTTTCGGTTTCCAGCAGGCCATCGATGGCCAGGGCGTGATTCAGGTCAGCCTCGGCTGCCGCTGTTTTACCCTGACGATCAAGGGCGTAGCTGCGCAGGATCCACGGTGCGATTTCGCCATCGTCCTGAGCCAGTGCGCCAGACGCGGCCAGCTCGGCCCCTCGGTAATCCTTGGCTGCGAGCAGGGCGCTGATCAGCAGTTGCTGATTGGCGCCGGTTTCCGGTGCCCAGGCGACAGCCTTTCTGGCCTGATCCACGGCCAACGGCACCTGGCCTTGCTCCAGGGCGCGATAACTTTCGACGGCCAGCGGTGCGGCCAATTGCCGACGAATCGCTTCGCGGCGCATCAGTAACGTATCGTCGTCCGGGAACACGGCCAATGCCTGAGTGGTGGCCTGATCCGCTTCTTGAAGATGTTGTTGACGCTGCAACGACTCGATCAGCAGCAGTCGATAATCCATGCGTTTGGGCGCCTGGGCGATGGCTTTGCGTGACGCCTGTGCCGCCGCGCCGAAATCATCGCGATCATAGGCCTTGAAGGCCTGGGCGGCGGCGCTGAAGCCTGGAGCCTGACGTGACTGTGGGTAGCGCTTGGGATGATCACGCAGATCCTTGTCCCGTTGAGCCAGCACGATCAGCCTGTTCAAACGGGTGATGTCGGCGCGCTGACGCAACGCTTCGCGGGCCTTGGCGATGGCCAGGTCGTAGTCTTTGCGCTCGTAGGCGCTGTAGGCCTCGTTGGCAGTGACGTAGGCTGGACCGGTCAACGGTAATGGCAGTGTTTCGGCATGAGCCAGCGCAGGTATCAGGCTCAGCCCCGTGGCCATGAGGGTCAGCAAGGGGCGATTCATGCCGGAAGCTCCGCAGGGTAGTGGCTGTGCTGACGTGCCACGGCCTTTTCGATGGTGGCGCGGGGCAGCACGCCGCTGTCGACCAGATAGTCGCCGATGCGTCCGTGACGCTGCGGGCGGTACTGCAACATGGTGCGGTTGAACACGTCGCGATCCAGCAGGCCCATTTCGATCAACAGGTCACCCAACAGTGGCGCGCGGGCATCTGGTACCGACTGGCCTTCGCGCACATTCATCAGGCGCAACTGCGCAACGATTTCGCTTTCACGGGCAATCAGCTGCACTGGCTCGCTGCCCAGCACCTCACTGACTTGTTGCAGACCTTCGACAGGCAACGGACTGGCCACGGCCAGTTGGACTCGGCCGTCGGCATTCAAACCCACTGGCACCACACGCCAGCGCAGGGCGAATTCATCGTCCAGGGTGAGGGTCGACGCCTGCGCCTTGTGGGCCACATCGAACACCCGCGGCAGGTCATTCTGGAAGGCGATGGCTTCGGCCAGTGTCTCGTCGTCCAGCCAGCCATTGCTGAGCAAGATCCGCCCCAATGGCATGTGCCGGGTTTTCTGTTCGGCGAGGGCGCTTTGCAGGTCGGTTTCGTTGATCGCCTGCCAGGACAGCAACACGCTGCCCAGCTTGCGCGGTGCGGCGGCGACCAGGTCAGTGGACGGGAAGTCGTGCATGGTCTTGTCCCACACCAGTTTGCGGTTCATGACCTTGCCGACCAGGAACATGCGCCAGGCCCGTGACGCGGCCATGAAGTTGACGAAGTTGCCCACCACCATGCGCGGGATCGACAGCAAACCGTGCTGCCAGCCGTACAGCACGGTGGTGAAATAACAGCGATGCGCGATGCGCCAGGCCAGCGCAACACCGTTGGCCAGCAGCAAGTATTTGATGAAGCCGTTGGTTTCGAACAGCGTGGGGAAACTCACGTCCCACAGGCCGCTCTGGCGCAGGATGATCAGGCCCAACAGCTGCACCAGAATCACGTAGGCGATGATGCTGACAAACGCCGTCACCACGCCTTTGCGGTCACGGAACAACAGATATCGATTGGCCAGCGAACCGTTCCAGCCCATTTGCTCCCAGCCTTGCAGGCCGATACCCAGTGTCCAGCGGGCCTTCTGCCGGAACGCGGTGCGGAAGGTGTCGGGAAAGAACTCGCGCACGCACAACGGCATCTTCAGCGTCGATTCGTAAGGCTTGCGAAACCAGGATTTGCGCAGCACACGAAACTGCACCGGGAAGCGCACGAAGATCGCGTTCATGCCGACCTTGGCCAGGCGTGCGCCGACGTCGTAGTCCTCGGTGAGGCTGTCAGTGTTAAACGGCTGGTTCTGGGTTTCCCCGGCCAGCACACGCAGGGCGCGATGGGAAAAACAGGTGCCGACGCCGGCAGACGGCACCGTGTCGGTCATGCTTTCACGCACCACCAGGTCCTTGCCGTGCCATTCGGCGAACTCGTCCATGTAGGTGCCGGCCACCCATTCGTACCAGTTGCGTTCCAGCGAAACCACGGGCAACTGGATCATGTCCTTGCGCGGCAGCAAGTAGTTGAACAGACGCAATTCCATCGGGTGCAGCACGTCTTCGCTGTCGTGCAACACGACGCCGGCGAAGGTCATGCCGTGGGTTTTCTCATGCAGGAAGATCGCCTGGATCACCCAGTTCAGGCAGTCGGCCTTGCAGGTCGGCCCGGCATGCGGGACTTCCACGCGGTGCAACTGCTTGTAGCGCCGACGCATGCGCTCCACTTCGTCAATGGTGCGCTGATCGTTGATGTAGGTGCCGACGAAAACCACATAGTTCTGGTAATCGAGGGTCGACACCATGTTTTCGATCATCGGCGCGATGACGTCATATTCCAGCCAGGCCGGGACCATGATTGCCAGCGGCTGTTCGTCCCGGGCCATCAACTGCTCGGCGGTCAGCGGCCGGTATTTGCGGTCCGCGGTGAACTTGCGAAACAGGCGGCGCGACCAGTACCACAGGTCAATGAACAGGTCGTCCAGGCTGGAAATCAGGATCAGCACCGCGACCACGATGGTCGAGATCTCCAGAAAGCTGTAGTAGTGAGCCAGCCAATAGGGCCAATAAAGCGACGTCATCGAAGGGTTCCGTTACTGGCGATTGCGACGGGCATTACGGCCAGCCAGCAACAGGATGAGAACCAACAGGATGCCACCCGGAATCAGCCACAACAGCGAAGGCGTACGCCAGGCGTCGAGGCCCTTGGGTTCTTCGTTGTCGATCAATTGGCTGCCGCTTGGATCCTGAGTGTCGAAGGTGGTCAGTGCACCGTCGTTGCCGAGGATGGCCACATCGCCGCGGGTCAGCAGAATCTGTTTGGCGAAGCGTGGCGAGTCATTGCCCAATGCGCGATAGACCATACCGTGCTGGCCGCCGGCATCGACCACTTGCAACGAGGCAAGGTGATTGAGCGGATGCACGTCAAGCAACACTTGATCCTTGTGATTGATGCGCAGGCGCCCCTGCTCATCGACCTGCACGGACTCCTTGCTGTCTTTGATCGGCAGCTCGAAGGCGAGGAAGGCCTTGTCCAGCGTGACCGAGGCTTTCGGATCTGTGATGACCTTCAATTGCGCACGCAGCGGCGAGACCCCGGCGGCATCGGCGACTGAAATCACTTGCGGCAAGCTGCTCGCCGGATGATCGAGGTAGGCCTGAGGCACCAGGAGTTGGGTGTCCACGGCAAAGCGCGCGGCCATGCCGGAGAAGTCATCACCCAGTGCGGTTTTTTCCAGCACGATGTGGCTGGTCGGCAGCACGGAAACCGGGAAGGCTTGCGGCGTTTCCAGGCAGCGATCACTCACGGGCTGGCGCTGGAACGACACGCGTAGCACGTTGGTCGCGCCCACGGCGTAACGCGGGATGCGCGCTTCGATGCGTTGTTTTTCACCGTTGGCCACCAGCTGCTGCGCGCCAATCAGGTAGTCATTGAGAAACAGCGAGGCCACCGGCGCAGTGTCTGATGCGCCGGGCGCGGCAGACACGTCGACCACAGCCTTCACCGGCAAGCGACCGTCGTAAGCCACGCTGCCCAGAGGGAATGACGTGCTCCAGTCAGACTTGGCCAGCACGTCGATGGCACCGGGATTGCCGCCCAGGCGAGACAGGGCGACACGGCCGTCGGTGCTCAAGGGCAGCTGCGCTTCGCTGACGGTCAATTGGCGACTGCGTGCCAGTTTGTTCCAGGCGCTACTGAACAAGGCCAGCGCCTTGTCGGTGGCATGCGGCGCAATCATCAGAACAGGGCGCGTGCCCACCAGGGCCAGGCGCACATTGTCAGTGCCATCGGCGGCAAGGCCGGCATTGATATGCGTCTCACGCCATTGCATGAACGCGTTGGCTGCCGTGGCATCGAAGCCCTGGATCTGGCTCTGCAGCGCGTCGAGGGACGCATTAATCGCTGTGAGCAGTTGCGGGTCGTTGACCGCCAGATCCGCCTGGACGTTCGGCGTCTGGCCCAATACCAGCAACGCGCCGATCTCCGCCGGGTTTGCCAACGTGTGCGGACCTTTGCCGTTGAGGCTGGCGAACGCTGGAATACCTTGCAGTTCGGCCGGAATGCGCAGGCCGCTCAGGTCGACGCTGTCTTGTACGGCAGGGAAGGGCAGGATTTGACTGCGCTTGCCAATCCGCTCCAGTGCCACGCCCAGACGCCACGCCGAATCGTAGCTTTCAGCGGATAAGGTGCCGGGCGCGACCATGATCCCCGGTTTGCCAGGCAAGGCCGTCCACGCAGCGCCGACGTCGCGCAACTGGCTGGCGTCATAGCTGTAAGTCAGGCGGGTGTCGGGTTCGATACGTAGAACATTGCCGATGGCGCGTTCGTCTTCGCACAGCACACGGGACACGATCGACGACCAGGCGATGCCCAGGCGCAGCGAGCCGCTGTCCCGCGCTTTTTTGTCCACGCCCAGCGTGACGCTGGCGTCACCCTGGGTTTCGCTCAGCCCTTCGGCACGCACCGGATAACCGTCCAGCGACAGCAGCAGCGTGTTGCGGCCGCCTTCGCCATTGAGGTAACTGGCGTCGAAATTCAACGTCGCATCCGTCAGCGGAACACCTGCCGGCACCGGCAGATACAGTTCGCGGCGGGCATCGGTGGAGCCGAGGATGATCGGTGCATCGATCCCCAGATCGCTCAAGCGCACCTCACGCTCTTGTCGGGTGTCGGCGTTGAGCCGGTTGATCGCCTGGGTGAGCGGACTGTCCGCGGCCAAGGCAAAGGTCGGCATGAGCGCGAGCAGGCTCACACCACAGGCAAGGGCGCTGAGGGCACCCGTATGGATGGCAACGGAAGACTTCATTCAGGTAGATCTCGAGCTGATAAGGGGAGAAACGGTTTGGTTTATCGAGAGGTAAAAGCGGGGTAATGCTTCTCGGGCGCAGGCTGTGCAGACGGGTATTGCAGGAACTTGGGCAAGGACTGGCCGGCCACGATGAAATCGTCCACCGGACGGCCCATCAGGGCATCGACGATGCGCGCACTGGCCTTGCCGTCGCCGTAAGGGTTGGCCGCCTGGGAGCAGCGGCGCCACAACAGGTCGTCATCGAACAGCGCGTTAACGCCAGCGATGATCGAGCCCGGCGAGGTACCGACCAGGCGCACAGTGCCCGCCGCCACAGCTTCCGGGCGTTCGGTCACATCGCGCATGACCAGCACCGGTTTGCCCAGGGACGGCGCTTCTTCCTGCACGCCACCGGAATCGGTGAGGATCACATGGGCCCGTTGCATCAGGCGCACGAAGGCCAGGTAGTCCAGCGGCTGGATCAGGTGCACGTTGGGCAGATCGCCCAGATGCTCGGTGACCGGGCCCATGACATTGGGGTTCAAGTGCACCGGGTAAACGATCTGGATATCCGAACGCCGAGCCAGATGACTCAGGGCCTTGCAGATATCCAGGAAGCCTTCACCGAAATTTTCCCGACGATGCCCGGTCACCAACAGGACCTTGCGGCCGGTCTGCAGGAACGAAAACTGCCGGTCCAGGCTTGCGCGCAGGTCGGCATCCCGCTCAATGCGCCGTGCAGTCATCTGCAGCGCGTCGATCACCGTATTGCCGGTGACGAAGGTGCGACCCTGTAGGCGTTCGTCGAGCAGGTTCTGGCGCGACTCGTGGGTGGGCGCAAATAGCATGTCCGCCCCCAGGTCGATGCAGCGACGGTTCATTTCTTCCGGCCATGGGCTGTAGATATCACCGGTTCGCAGCCCGGCTTCCACATGGCCGACCGGGATCCGTCGATGGAACGCCGCCATCGCAGCCACCATGGCCGAGGTCGTGTCGCCGTGCACCAGCACCCGGTCCGGGCAGGTCATTTCCAGCACCGGGTCGATCGCCCCGTAAAGCGCCGCCGTCAGGGAGTTGAGCGTTTGCTGCGGGGTCATGACATCGAGGGTGTAATCGGCCTTGAGGTCGAACAGGTCAAGCACCTGTTTGAGCATGCTTTGGTGTTGGCCGGTGATGCATATCTGCGAATCAATGCCGGGTTCCGCAGCGAGGGCTTTGACTAACGGCGCCATCTTGATGGCTTCTGGACGGGTACCGAAGATCGAAAGGATTTTAATCCTTGAATGATGACGAGCGATGATGCCTTCCTCGCGCAGTTTTAGTGCGCAGCACAATGCAGGCCCAAGTTTTATTGAACTTGAGCAAGCCGGTGTTATTTGAATTTGATTAATACCGGGGATCAGCGTTGATGCTGATATTCACTTCGTGTGAGGGGGAAAGCGCCTGTAAGCCCGGAAGCGGCGGAATTATTAGCATTGAAGAGAGATGTTTTAAAGCGTTACATGGGATTTATTATTTATTAAATGAGTTTGAAACTTTTATAACTGATCCCTGTCTTTTTTTGGTTTTGTGTTTTTCTTGAGGGGTTTTGTTTTAGTTGGTAATAGAATATTAAGTTATTGTTTTTAAAGGGTTTAAATATTTAAAGTCCATTCGTCGGTGTGTTTGAATTTTTGAATGATTATTGCAGTCTCGGTCGGCGGCATTAGCGAGTGTTTTTTGTGAAATACAAGTCACTTAAATGGCGCCTGAATAATGTCATGGCGCACTGGAAGTTCTTTTGAACTAATTAAGTTTCTTGTAAGCGACTATCTCTCAATAGCACTAGGTTGAGTGTTCTGTTGTTCAATATGAACTTCATCAACGGACTTGGCTGAGGATACTGGCCATTAGCCGAGTCCCCTTTCATATTGCACGTGCGGGAGACGTCTGGCTCGTTGCGTCCAGGTTACTTAACAGCCACTCGACGAAGCTTCGCGCCAGCGGATTGTTCTCGCTGTCACGATGGGTCAGCAAGGCCCAGTTCGGGCCGCGAATGGTGTCTTCCACCAAGGGCTGCAACAGTCCGCTGTCACGTGCCGGCCGACTCAGCAACTGACTGACCAGGGCGATGCCGAGCCCCGCGCAGGCGGCGTCCAGCAGCAGGCCGGGGTCGGAGAAATTCAGCCCCTGATCCTTCTGCCCGACATCAATCCCGGCCTCCACCGCCCAATGACTCCAGTCCATCTCCCGCTCTCCGTGAAGGGTGGTGCGCTGCTCGACGGGCACCGTCAACACGTCTGGATGACACGCCGGGTACAGGCGGTCGGCGTGCAACACCTTGAAGCTGCACTCGGCCTGGGAGCTGATGTCGTCACGCACCGCGAGGTCGATGGTCTGGGTGGTCATGTCCGGGACTTCATCGGTGCTGAAAATCCACAGGTCGACCTCCGGGTGCTGACAACGAAAATCCCCCAGACGCGGCAGCAACCAATGACGGGCGAATGTCGGCGTGGTGTTGAGCACCAGTTGGTTGGGTTTCTGGTATTGCCCGAGGCGACGAATGCCGACCGCCAGTTGCTGCAATAACGCCTGGGTGGTGCTGAGCAGATCGTGGCCGGCATCGGTCAGGCTGACGCTGCGTCCACTGCGAAAAAACAACGGCTGCTCAAGGTACGCCTCAAGCGTGCGGATCTGCTGGCTGATGGCCGACTGGGTCAGGTGCAACTCGTCGGCCGCCTTGTGAAAACTGCCCAGGCGGGCGGCGGCTTCAAAGCCGCGAAGGGTGTTGAGCGGGGGCCAGTGCTTGAGCATATCGATAAGTTCCTCTAATCACTTTTCTACAAAATCCATCGTTTGTTGGCCTTGTTTTACGGCCGTAGCATGCATGCCAGGACCGCGAAGGCAGTTTTCATTGAACACAATGACTTAACTCAAGGGTGCTTGTCATGCAGCAGAACGAACTTCAGAACAGTGGCTGGTGGATGCCGGCAGAGTGGGTGAAGCACGCCGCGACCTGGATGGTCTGGCCACACAACCAGGCGCTTTGGGAGTCGGGCTGGGGCGTCACATTGCCGTTGGTGCAAGAGGATTTTGCCCGGGTGGCGAACGCCATCGCCCGGTTCGAACCGGTGAAAATGGTGGTCGACCCTTCGGCTATCGCAAGTGCCAAAGCGCTGTGTGGACCCAACATCGAACTGATCCCGTTGGCGGTCAACGACAGTTGGTGCCGCGACTCCGGCCCGAGCTTCGTCTGCCATCCGCAACACGGTCTGGGCGGGGTGAGCTGGCGCTTCAATGCCTGGGGCGGCAAGTCGCTGCATAACCTCGACGAAAGCCTGGCGCGCCGCGCACTCAATCGCCTCGGCGTGCCGTGCTTTGGCACCCCGCTGAGCAACGAAGGCGGTGCGATTCATGTCGACGGCGAGGGCACGCTGATCACCACCGAATCGGTGTTGCTCAACCCCAATCGCAACCCGGGCATGACCAAGGCCGAGATCGAGGAAATCTTCACCCGTCTGCTGGGGGTGAAGAAAACCATCTGGCTGCCGGGTGACCCGGACTACGTGACGGGCGACATGACTGACGGCCACGTCGATGGCGTCTGCGCCTTCGCCCGCCCAGGCGTGTTGCTGGTGGATGCCACCCACGACAAAGATTCGGTGTACGCCGAGGTTGCACGGGAAAACCGTCGCGCACTGGAGCTGGCCACCGATGCCCACGGGCGCACGTTCGAGCTGATCGAACTCTATGAAGCCACCGATGCCGTGGACACCGAAGCCGAAGTGTTCTGTGCCTCGTACACCAACTTCTACATCGCCAACCACGCGATCATCATGCCGGCCTATGGCATCGACGCCGACCACGCGGCGGCCGAAGTATTGGCCCGGGCGTTCCCGGGGCGCGAGGTGGTGCCGGTGCGGATCAATCACTTGGCCCATGGCGGCGGCGGGGTGCATTGCATCACCCAGCAGCAGCCCGCCTGGCCAGTGCAGGGGTGAAACCATGACGCTACTGACGATTGCTACCACCCAGATGCCGTGCACTTGGGACTTGCCGAACAATCTCGATCAGGCCGAGCGACTGATCCGTGAGGCGGCCGCGAAGGGCGCCCAGGTCATCCTGTTACAGGAGCTGTTCGCTACGCCGTATTTCTGCATTGAACAAAGCCATAAACATTTGGCGTTGGCCGAAGAGTATCGATACAGCGGCGTACTCAAACGCTTTGCTGCGCTGGCCAAGGAGTTGGGGGTGGTGTTGCCGCTGAGCTGGTTCGAGAAGGCTGGCAATGCCTACTTCAATTCCCTGAGCGTGGCCGACGCCGACGGGCGCTTGCTGGGGGTGTATCGCAAGACCCACATCCCCAACGCCATCGGTTACCAGGAGAAGGAATACTTCAGCCCCGGCGACACCGGTTTCCGTGTCTGGGACACGGCGTTCGGGCGCCTCGGCGTCGGGATCTGCTGGGATCAGTGGTTCCCCGAGACCGCCCGCTGCCTGGCGTTGATGGGCGCCGAAGTCTTGCTGTTTCCCACCGCCATCGGCTCTGAGCCGGGGTGTGCAGCGCTGGATTCCCGTGACCACTGGCAGATGACCATGCGTGGCCATGCCGCTGCAAACATCCTGCCGGTGGTGGCGGCCAATCGCGTCGGTCGCGAGGTGGCGACCACCGATGCGGCCTTGCAAATGAGCTTCTACGGCTCGTCGTTTATCTGCAACCACAAGGGCAAGTTGCTCGCCGAGGCTGATCGCGACAGCAGCGGCGTGCTGGTCCACAGCCTGGACTTGCACGCCATGCGCGAAGAACGCCTGAGCTGGGGCATCTACCGCGACCGTCGCCCGGACATGTACGGGGCGTTGCTGAGTCAGGACGGTCGTCACCTTCATGCACGCTGGAACACTCAAGGAGTTTGATATGCGCATTCCCCGCAAGCTGTTGCTCGGCGCCTTGGGATGGGCAATCGCCTCATCGTCGCTGCACGCCGAAGAGAAGACCCTGCGGCTCTACAACTGGGCCGATTACTTCGCCGAAGACACCCTCGCCAGATTCACTGCCGAAACCGGGATCAAGGTGATCTACGACGTCATGGACGGCAGCGAAACCCTTGAGGCCAAGATGCTCGCCGGCGGCAGTGGTTATGACCTGATCTTCCCCGGCGACACCGTCGCCGAACGCTTGATGCGCGCCGGCAGCCTGCTGCCGCTGGATCGCTCAAAACTCACCGCTGTGGACGACATCGAACCCGGTTTGCAGAAGCTGCGCAGGCAGTACGAAACGTCGAGCCAGGCCACCGTTCCCTACACCTGGGGCACCATCGGCCTGACCTACAATGACGAACAGGTTAAACAGCGTTCGCCCGACGCCCCGGTCAACAGCCTGGACATGCTGTTCAAACCGGAACTGGCGGCGAAATTTGCCGATTGCGGCATCTCGATAATCGACTCGCCGGACGAAGTGCTGGCGGTGGTGCTCAACTACCTCGGGCGTGAACCGCGAAGCGCCAAGCCTGAAGACCTGGCCGCAGCGAGTGAGTTGCTGATGAAGCTGCGACCGCACATTCGCAAATTCCAGTCGCAACCCGTGACCGATCTGGTCAACGGCAACCTTTGCCTGTCCCTCGGTTACAGCGGTGACATGACCCAGGCACAACGCACCTCGGACAGCGCCGGCAAGCACACTCGTTTCGAGTACCGCATTCCCCGCGAAGGCACGACCGTGTGGATGGACACCATGGCCATTCCGGTCGACGCCAGACACCCGGAGTACGCCTACGCGTTCATCAACTTCGTCATGCGCCCGCAGAACATGGCGGCCATCAGCAATTTCACCGGCTACCCGACATCCAACGCCAAGGCCCGCCCGGACGTCGATGCGACGATGCGCAACAACCCGGATATTTACCTCGATGAGGCCACCTATGCGCGGCTGATTCCGGGCAAGGACATTCCCCAATCCGACATGCGGGCGCGGATGCGCACATGGACCAAATTCAAGACGGCGACAGCGAAATGAGTGCTTCAGACAAGGATCAACACCGGCCGACACGGCGGGATTTCATCAAGCAGGTGTCGGTGATTGCCGGTCTCGGCGCCGCAGCTTCCCTCGGCTTCAGCTTTGCGCCCGTGCACGCGGCGACACAAGGTCGTTGGCGCATGCCGGACGAGGGCGACCGACATGAACGGGCCTTCATCGCGTTCGGCGCACAGAGCGCCATCTGGGAGGATTTCACGCCCGAAGTGCAAGCGACCATGGGCCTGATCGCCCGCACTATCGCCCGCTATGAGCCGGTCACCGTGTTCTGCCGCCAGCGCGAGCGGCGTCTGGCCGAACGACAGTGCGGCACGGCCAATATCACCTACGTCACCACTGAGCTTGACGACATCTGGATGCGCGATATCAGCGCCAATTTTGTCATCGACGGCGAAGGCGGACTCGGCGCCGTTGATTTCAACTTCAACGGCTGGGGCAACAAACAGCAGCATGACGAGGATGCGCAAGTGGCCGCTTTGGTGGCCGAGACTACGCAGGCACGTTATCTGCGCAGCGAACTGGTGGGCGAGGGCGGCGGTATCGAAGTGGATGGCCACGGCACAGGGATCATGACCGAAAGCAGCTGGATCAACCGCAACCGCAACCCCGACTGGACCAAAGCCGAGGTCGAGCAGGAACTGAAAGACCGTTTGGGGTTGCGCAAAATAATCTGGTTGCCGGGCATCAAGGGCAAGGACATCACTGACGCCCATGTCGATTTCTATGCGCGGTTCGTCAAGCCGGGCGTGGTGGTCGCCAACCTCGACAACGACCCCGATTCATACGACCGGAACGTGACATTGGCGCACCTGGATATCCTCAAAAACGCCACCGATGCGGATGGCCGCAAGCTGCAGGTGCATACCTTGTCGCCACCGCTCAATCCGCGCAAAAGTCAGTTCACCCGCAACAACCCGGACTTTGCTGCCGGATACATCAACTACTTTCTGGTGAATGGCGCGGTCATTGCGCCCGAGTTTGGTGACAAAGCGGCGGATACGAAGGCCTTTGAACTGTTGTCGCAGCTGTACCCGGACCGGGAGGTGGTACAGCTCAATATCGACGCCGTCGCGGCGGGTGGCGGAGGGATTCACTGTGTGACCAGTCATCAGCCGGCGGTTTGAGCGCAATGGAAGCGAGTCCAGGTTGAACCGACTGGCTCGCATCGCTCATTCAATGGGCTTTGGTGAACGGCAGGGAGGCGTGGGGACCGTTGCGATTGAACAGGGTCATCGCCGAACCGCGACGGTATTCACTCGGGGTCTGGTCCATTTCGATACGGAAGTGCCGATTGAAGTTGGACAGGTTTTCATAGCCCACTTCAAAACAGATGCCCGCCACTGACATCTCGGTTTGCAACAGTAGCCGGCAGGCACGCTGAACCCTGAGCTTGCGCATCAGGTCGATGAAACCGTGGCCGGTGACTCGCTTGAAGAAGCGCGAAAAACCGGGCTCGCTCATGTTCAGGCGCTGGGCAATCACCGATAGGCGAATGTCGCCTGTGAGCTCGGTCAACAAGTAGTCAAAGGCCTTGTGGATGCGCTCGGAGCTTTGGGCATCCAGGGTTGGCGCGTAGTAAGCGCTGGCGAGCACATGGACGTCTTGGGAGGGCGCTTTCATCAGTGCATTGATCAGTTGCAGAAACAGAATCAGGCGTTCGAGCCCCTGAGCGGGGCCAATGTCTTCCAGCAGATGTGCGGCCTGCACAGCCGTTGCGCCGCAGAACTCCAGGCCCCGGCGTGCACGTTCAAACAGGTGCTGAAGCTCGCCCAGTTCGGGCATCGTTTCACGCAAGGCCAGAATCGCGGCACCGTCGAATTGCAGAACCACATCGCGTCCTGCCAGGAACTCGCCGGGTGCCAGATCGCCTATCCAGTCATGGGGCAGATCAGGGCCGATCAGCGCCACATGTCCGGCACCGAATGCGCCGATGTAATCGCCCGCAACCAGCTTGCCGCTGCCTTGGCGGATCAGATGGATTTCGAATTCCGGGTGGTGATTCCAGCGAGCCAGGGAGTAGGGGTAGTCGTGTTCATACCAGCGAAAACAATGATCGGGCTCGGGAAGAATGACCTCCAGTTCGGCGGGGCGCTGTTCAAACAGCGCGGCTCGGCTATCAGGCATGGCAGGTCTCTTTCTTTGTTATTTGTTGTTCGTATGCAGGCAACATACGCCTTCCTGCCTGGCGCTTGCTAGCTCGGGGATTGCTTGGCACTGATACTTTTTTGATCGCCAGGCTGTGTCCCGGGGACGGTAAAAAAAGTATCGGGTTGCCGTCCTCTGTGCGTTTGTCCGGGGTTTTCCAAGCTGGTGTAATCAAGCCGTCCACCATGGCTGCGCAGCTGTATTTGCCCGGCAATGGTTAACAACAAAAATAATAGCTTCCGTCGTCCAGGGCGCGAAGCGGAGAGCACTACGATGACCATCCCGAACGCACTGTACATTTTTGCCGGCCTGTCTTTTGCCCTCATCAGTCATGCAGCCGAAACGGTCACCATCGCCACTGTGAACAATGGCGATATGATCCGGATGCAGCGGCTCTCCAAGATCTTTGAGCAGCAGCACCCCGACGTGAAGCTCAACTGGGTGGTGCTGGAAGAAAACGTCCTGCGTCAGCGCCTGACCACCGATATCGCGACTCAGGGCGGGCAGTTCGACGTGCTGACAATTGGTACTTATGAAACACCGCTGTGGGGTGCCAAGCATTGGCTTGAGCCGATCACGGCACTGCCGCCGGCCTACGATCTGCAAGACATCTTCCCGTCGGTACGCCAGGGCTTGTCGGTCGACAACACGCTCTATGCCTTGCCTTTCTATGGTGAAAGCACGATCACTTATTACCGCACCGACCTGTTCAAGGGCGCCGGGTTGACCATGCCGGAGCATCCGACCTGGACGCAGCTCGGCGAGTTCGCCTCCAGGCTGCACGAACCCGATAGAGGACAGTACGGCATGTGCCTGCGGGGCAAGGCAGGGTGGGGTGAGAACATTGCGTTGTTGAGCACCATGGCCAATGCCTTTGGCGCCCGCTGGTTCGATGAACAGTGGCACCCGGAGCTGGCCAGCCCGGAGTGGACTGCCGCGGCGCACTTCTACGTCGACACCCTGAAAAAGTATGGGCCACCCGGTGTGTCGAGCAATGGCTTCAACGAGAGCCTCGCGCTGTTCAACAGCGGCAAGTGCGCGATCTGGGTGGATGCCAGCGTGGCGGGATCTTTCACGACGGACAAGGAACAGAGCAACGTTGTCGACCGCGTTGGCTTTGCCCCGGCACCGACGCAGGTCACCGACAAGGGTTCGTCGTGGCTGTATGCGTGGTCGCTGGCGATACCGGCCACCTCCAAGCATAAAGAGACAGCCAAGGCGTTCATCACCTGGGCCACGTCGAAAGAATACATTCAGCTGGTCGCTGAAAAAGACGGCATCGCCAATGTTCCGCCTGGCACGCGTCAATCCACGTACAACGAGGCCTATCTGCAAGCGGCGCCTTTCGCGCAAGTGACCTTGCAGATGATGCAGCACGCTGACCCTGCACACCCCTCGATCAAGCCGGTTCCTTACGTCGGCATCCAGTACGTCACGATTCCTGAGTTCCAGGCGATAGGCACCTCCGTGGGGAAACTGTTTTCCGCTGCGCTGACGGGGCAAATGTCGGTCGATCAGGCACTCGCTGCCGCACAGACCTCCACCGAACGTGAAATGAAACGCGCCGGTTATCCCAAGTAGCCAACGGTGCATCGGGGGCCACTGTCCTGGTTTGTCTGGACACTGAGTGGCCTCCATCGCGGACAAGCCGCGCGCCCACAGGATTGCGCAATTAAAGTGGGATCGGGTCTGTCCTGATGCGTCTCGCTGCCTGAACGCTACACCCCGCCTGCCCTTGATCGGGCTTACCCGAATGTTAGAAAACGGATGAACCATCAATGAAACGACTCGAAGGAAAAAGCGCGCTTGTCACAGGGGCTGCCCGAGGCATTGGACGTTCCTTTGCCCAGGCTTACATTCGCGAGGGAGCGACCGTCGCTATCGCGGACATCAACCTGGAGCGCGCCCAAGCCACGGCCACCGAGCTGGGGCCTGACGCATACGCTGTCGAGATGGACGTTACCCGCCAGGCGTCCATCGATGCGGCTATCGCCGCTGTCATCGCGCAGACCGGCAAGCTGGATATCTTGATCAACAACGCCGCACTGTTCGACCTTGCGCCCATTGTCGATATCACCCGCGACAGCTTCGAGCGTCTGTTTTCGATCAATGTGGCAGGAACGCTTTTCACCCTGCAGGCAGCGGCCCGTCAGATGATCATTCAGGGGCATGGCGGCAAGATCATCAACATGGCCAGCCAGGCGGGACGAAGAGGGGAGGCCCTCGTGGGGGTGTATTGCGCGACCAAAGCGGCGGTGATCAGCCTTACCCAATCCGCAGGGTTGGACCTGATCAAGCATGGGATCAATGTGAATGCCATCGCCCCAGGTGTCGTCGATGGCGAGCATTGGGACGGCGTCGATGCAATGTTTGCCCGCTATGAGAACCGGCCATTGGGTGAAAAGAAACAGCGCGTGGGGCAGGAAGTGCCTTTTGGGCGGATGGGCACCGCTGAGGACCTGACGGGCATGGCGATTTTCCTCGCGTCGTCCGAGAGCGAATATGTGGTGGCTCAGACCTACAATGTCGACGGTGGTAACTGGATGAGCTGACCTGTTTTTGCGCCGGCGTGGCGACGGTGCGATGCCTTCGCCATGACGGGTTCAGGGGGGCGTCGGTGGCGGGCCGCTATTGACCCGCAGCGTCCGTTGGCAGGGATAGCATCGCTCCAGCTCGCGTGCCAGATGAAACGTCAGCACATCATCAATGACTTCCCCGCCACACAAACGTAATCTTGCCGATTCGCGTATCAAGAAAAACAAAAAAACAGGAGTCATTGATGCAACCGATCCGTCTCGGTCTGGTGGGCTACGGCAAGATTGCCCAGGATCAACACGTCCCCGCTATCAACGCCAACCCCGCGTTCCAGTTGGTTTCTGTCGCCACGCAAGGGCAGCCCTGCGCCGGGGTCGAGAACTTTCGGTCCTTGGGCGAGTTGCTCGACAAGGGCCCGCAGGTCGATGCGATTGCGTTTTGCACACCGCCACAAGGCCGCTTCGCGCTGGTGCAACAAGCGCTGGCCGCCGGCAAACACGTGCTGGTCGAAAAACCGCCGTGCGCCACGCTGGGTGAAGCGATGGCATTGGTGAGCCAGGTGCAGGAGCAAGGCGTCAGCGGATTGTTCGCCTGGCATTCACGCTATGCGCCCGGTATCGAAGCCGCCCGTGCGTGGCTGGCTACCCGCACCCTGCACAGCGTGCAGATCGACTGGAAGGAAGACGTACGCAAATGGCACCCCGGTCAGGCGTGGATCTGGCAACCGGGCGGCCTGGGCGTCTTCGATCCCGGTATCAACGCGTTGTCGATTGCAACCCATCTGTTGGCGCTGCCGCTGTTTGTCGAGTCTGCTGAACTGCGAGTCCCCAATAACTGCCAGTCGCCGATTGCCGCTTCGATCAAAATGTCTGACGCGCGTCACCTCGACGTGCGCGCAGAGTTCGACTTCGACCACGGTCATGACGAACTCTGGAGCATTGAGATTCGCTGCACCGAAGGCACCCTGCGACTGGATAACGGTGGCGCATTGTTGAGTATCGATGGCGTGCGTCAAGCCGTCTCGGAGGAGGGCGAGTACGCGGCGGTGTACCGACATTTCCAACAGCTGATTGGCGACAAAACCAGTGACCTGGACCTCCAGCCGCTGAGACTGGTGGCTGACAGCTTTTTTGTCGGCAGTCGGGTATCGGTTGAGCCGTTCTACGATTAACGGCTGCTCGGTCAAAGGGTGAGGCAAGCGTCAGCCGCTTGCTCTCGTATTAATGTATTGACATATCGGTAAATGTCGATATCTTCGAGTTATGGAATTACTCGAAATATTCAAAGCCCTCTCAAACCGTACACGCCTTGAAATCTTGAAAGGTTTGAAGGATCCAGCCAAGAACTTCCCTCCGCAGGATGAAGGTGACGTTCATACGGTGGGCGTCTGCGTCAGTAGTATTCAAGAAGGCGTCGGCCTGTCGCAGTCGACGGTGTCTGATTATCTTGCAACGCTGCAACGAGTGGGCCTGGTCGAGGTCAGGCGCATCGGTCAGTGGACCTACTACAAGCGCAATGAAGCAACCATCAGTGCTCTTGTCGAGCTCATGGGGAAAGAGCTGTAGCTTTTTTTTACCGTAAGATATCGAGAAATCCCGATATCCCTTTTTATCGAAACGAGGATTGACCATGAAAGCGCTCATACTCAAATCATTTGGCGGCCCGGAATCGTTCGAACTTCGTGACGTGCCCAAGCCAGTACCGCACACAGGACAGGTCCTGGTCCGGGTACACGCAACCTCCATCAATCCGCTGGATTACCAGGTACGACGTGGCGATTATCCCGATCTGGTGCAACTGCCAGCCATTACCGGACACGACGTATCTGGCGTTGTCGAAGCCGTTGGGCCGGGTGTGACGACCTTCGCCCCGGGAGACGAAGTCTGGTACACCCCGCAAATATTCGACGGGCCAGGCAGTTATGCCGAGTACCACGTTGCTGCCGAAAGCATTGTCGGGAAGAAGCCTCCCTCGATCAGCCATCTTGAGGCGGCAAGCCTGAGTCTGGTCGGAGGAACGGCGTGGGAAGCACTGGCTGTGCGTGCTGAGCTCCGAGTGGGGGAAAGCATCCTGGTCCACGGCGGCGCGGGAGGCGTCGGTCATGTGGCGATCCAGCTGGCAAAAGCCATGGGCGCAAGGGTGTTCACGACTGTGCGCGAAGCAAACGTTGAGTTCGCTCGAAGTATGGGTGCCGACGTGATCATCGACTACGAAAAGGAGGATTACGTCGACGCCATCATCCGGGAAACCGGTGGTCGCGGAGTCGATGTCGTGTTCGACACCATCGGCGGCAATACACTGTCGCGTAGCCCCGACGTGCTCGCACAACTTGGCCGCGTTGTCTCGATTGTGGACATTGCCCAGCCACAAAACGTCGTTCAGGCCTGGGGCAAGAACGCGAGTTATCACTTCGTTTTCACAAGACAAAACCGCGGCAAGCTTGATGAGTTGAGCGCATTGATAGAACGCGGTCAGCTGCGGCCGCACGTTGGCGCTGTCTATTCGCTTGCCGACATTGCGCTCGCCCATGCCCTTCTGGAGAGGCCCAACAACGGTATTCAAGGAAAAATCGCGATTGCAGTAGGGCCGTCGTCCCATCTCGTCAGTGCGTAATTTTGATCGTTGAACTCACTTTAAGGGAACGCCATGATTTACGAGATCGCTGTGCTACCCGTGCACAAAGAACACATTGAAACGTTCAGGCGTGCATTTGCCGAGGTCGCTCCTTTGCTCAGCCGCGCAAAGGGTTACCGCGGTCACTTGCTCGCACAAGGGATCGAAACTCCCCAGCTATTCAACCTGATCGTGCGATGGCAATCACTCGAGGATCACACGCCGGGCTTCGAGGCGAGTGAAGACCATCGGATATTCATGATGGGCTTGGAGGAATATTTTTCGGAGGAACCGACGGTCTATCACCTCGAGGGTGGAGCCTTTGCTACAGGCGAATATGATGATCCGAACAGCGCCGCCGGCATGGGGAATGCTGTTGCCTGAGGTGTTTTTAGCTTTGCCGGATCACCGCTCTGCACTGTTCGCGTAAGCCCTGCACAACCTCAAGCCAGCAGCTCGGTGATCCATCGGGCCTGCCGGGCGATCTCTTGCAGCTTCGCCTCGGGCACGGCCTGCCGCGCACGGGCGAAGTGGGTCAGGGTCTGCTGCTTGTGGCGCAAGATGCGCTGCCACTTGAGCAGGAACGCCGGGCTGCGTGCCTGCATCTGCAGCGGGCCGAAGTACAGCTCCTCGGCGGTGTACGTCACCGCAGAGGCGCGCTCGGCGACGATGATTTCGTAGTCAAAGCGGTTTTCCCGCAGCAGTTCCTCGCAGAGGATGCGGTAGCCGTTGTCCATCAGCCATTGGCGCAACGGCTGCTCGCCGCCGTTGGGTTGCAGGATCAGGCGTTCCTGGCCGCTCAGGTGCGCCTTGCCGCTGTCGAGGATGTCGCGGATCGTCTCGCCGCCCATGCCGCAGATGCTGATCGCCGTGATCCCATCTTCCGGCTCGATGGCCGCCAGGCCATTGGCCAGGCGTACGGTGATTCGCAGGTCTTGACCGCTTTCGCGCACGGTGCGTTCAGCCGAGTGGAACGGCGTCAATGCCACCTCACCGGCCACCGCCGATGCGATGACGCCCCGGCGCATCAACGCTACCGGCAGGTAGCCGTGATCCGAGCCGATATCGGCGAGGCGCGCACCGGCTGGCACATGCGCCGCCACGCGTTCCAGGCGCATGGACAATGTCTGTTCGTTCAACCGCAACCCCTTTTCACCACAAACGACCGGCACTTTGGCCGGATCGGGGCGCCATTCTGTCGAGCAACGCCGTGCATTTCAAATTCCTGCGACCGGGGCCATGGATCGCCCGGTGCCTTGGCGCTCGAAGCGAACATGAATCCGAGCACTTTCTGCCATTGCTGAGTCAGTTCGGCGGTGCAATCGGCCAGCAGCGCCTTACCTCAATTTCACAAAACCCTCAAAGCAACCGTTCAATGGCAGAATCTCCCCCACTTGATCGTTTTGGAGAACACCATGCTTCGTGCGTTTGAACGAAGGCTCGACCCTTTTCCTCCTGACGAGGTACCACCGCCACCCGCCGGTCTGGCTCGTTTTCTGTGGGCCTGTACCCGGGGCGCCCGTGGTTACATCCTTGCGCTTGCGTTGCTCAGTGCCTGTGTGTCGATCTACGAAGCCTGGCTGTTTTCCTTCCTCGGTCAGGTCGTGGACCTGCTCTCGACCTGGCAGGCGGGCGGTGAAGCGGCGGCGCAGGAAAGTCGCGTGTTGTGGGGCATGGGCATCGTCATGGTGACCAGTGTCGGGCTGGTGGCGTTGCGCACCATGGTGCAGCACCAGATATTGGCGATTAACTTGCCGTTGCGGCTGCGTTGGGACTTCCATCGCCTGATGCTGCGGCAAAGCCTTTCGTTTTTCTCCGATGAGTTTTCCGGCCGAGTCACTACCAAGGTGATGCAGACGGCGCTAGCGGTGCGCGACGTGCTCTTCACCCTGATCGAGATCGCACCCGGGATCGGGGTGTATTTCATCGCGATCATCGCACTGGCCGGCGGCTTCGCGCTGAAACTGATGCTGCCGTTCGTTGCCTGGGTCGTGTTGTTCGGTCTGGCCATGCTGTACTTCGTACCCCGTCTGGGGAAAGTCGGGCAGGAACAGGCCAATGCGCGGTCGATGATGACCGGGCGTATCTCGGACGCCTACACCAACATCACGACGGTCAAACTGTTCTCCCACTCCAATCGTGAAGCGCACTTCGCGCGTGCCGCGATGGAGGATTTCAAGCAAACCGGCTTTCGCCAGATGCGTCTGGTCAGCCAGTTCGAGATCGTCAACCAGGCATTGGTGGTGGCGTTGATCATGGCCGCCGGTGGTTATGCCCTGTGGCTATGGCACCTGGGTGAGGTTGGCGCGGGTGCCGTGGCGGCAATCACCGCCATGGCGTTGCGGATCAATGGCATGTCGCACTGGATCATGTGGCAAATGACCTCGCTGTTCGAGAGCATCGGCACCGTACAGGACGGCATGGCAACACTGACCCTGGGCGCCAAGGTGCAGGATGCACCGGGCGCGGGCGCGCTGGTGACCTCTGGCGGCGCAGTCACCTTCGATAAGGTGAGCTTCAACTACAATGGCGAACGCCAGGTGCTCGACGGCCTGAGCCTGAGCATTCGCGCGGGCGAAAAAATCGGCCTGGTCGGCCGCTCTGGCGCTGGCAAATCCACGCTGATCAACCTTTTGCTGCGCTTCTACGACGTCGACAGCGGGGAGATTCGCATTGACGGCCAAAACATCGCACACGTGACGCAAGAAAGCCTGCGCGGCTCCATCGGCATGGTCACGCAGGACACCTCCCTGCTGCACCGTTCTATTCGCGACAACATCGCTTACGGCCGTCCCGATGCGACCGAGGCGCAAATTCGCAGCGCCGCGGCCAATGCCCAGGCCGATGGGTTCATTAGCCAACTGAGCGACCGGCAAGGACGTACCGGCTACGACACCCTTGTGGGTGAGCGCGGCATCAAGCTGTCGGGCGGCCAGCGCCAACGCGTCGCGATTGCCCGTGTGATGCTCAAGAACGCCCCGATCCTGCTGCTTGACGAGGCCACCAGCGCGCTGGACTCGGAAGTCGAAGTCGCCATTCAGGAAAGCCTCGATGAAATGATGCAGGGCAAGACCGTGATCGCTATTGCCCATAGGCTGTCCACGATTGCGGCCATGGACCGACTCATCGTCATGGATGACGGACGCATCATCGAACAGGGCACTCACAGCGAATTGCTTGGGAAGAACGGCGTCTATGCGCGGCTGTGGCAGCACCAAAGCGGCGGGTTCCTGGGAGAGGATAAGGGCGTGTTCGAGGCGATGGATCAGGTGTGAGGGGGGGAGGGTGAGCGCCCGGGCGAACTGTTGATTGGCAGAGCCCGGACTGAATTCATCCCTCCGTTGGAGGTTGTGTCAGCGCAGACGCTCGCGAAGTGAAAGGGCTAGCCATCGCCGTGAGTCGGGGGGCTGTTATGACACCTGTTATTGAATTGATTACATTGCGTATCAACTGAAATACGCATCAGCGGCATTATCACAGGCGACCGCCACCCCTACAGTAGAGAGGACATTTTTTCTCAGGGGCCTCCCATGATTCAGAGCATTATGAAAACTGCTTGCCTGACTACGTTTCTTGCCCTGTGTACAACCCTGTCGGTGGTTCAAGCACAACCATTGCCGCTCGGTAAAACCGGTGCTTTGTATAACGAAGACGTGGAATGGCGTAGCTTTCCAGCGTTTCCGCAAGCAGTAAAACTGGCTGTACTGGTCGGTGATCCTGCCAAGCCAGGCCCCTACGTCGTGCGAGTCAAAGTACCGAATGGCACGAAGTTAATGCCCCATACCCATCCTGAAGACCGTATATACACCGTCATGTCCGGTGTGTTTTACATTGGTTTTGGGTCTGTGTTTGATCCGGACAAGTTGGTCGCTTATGGCCCGGGCAGTGTCGTGGTGCTCCCGGCTAATACGCCGCATTTTCACTGGGCCAGATCGGGGGAATATATTTCTCAGGTGTACGGAACAGGTCCGCTGGGGCTTGAGTACATTGACCGTCGTGACGATCCTCGTCATGCGTCAAAGTGAATAAGAGAGGCGGGGCAGGCTCACCCTTTGGCCCGGTGACGCAAGCGCGAGTATGAAATCAGCATGCTGGTCAGCTCCTGCGTGAACGTGATCTGAACCGCGCGATCAAGGGGCGTTCCCGTTGGACCGGTCGTCGGCCTTCAAAGGCCTGATCGACCTGAAAGCGCCGGCCGTAGCAGTGAGCACTTCCGATGCCATCGCATGCGACGTATAGTCTGACTTTGCAGCCCATCCGTCTTTGGCCACAGAGAACGCTCATGAAATCCACCGAAAAGACAGCCGCCCTCGACCTGAAGCTTTCCGACTTCCTGTGCTTTGCTGTCTATTCCTCTAACCTCGCTTTCGGCAAGGCATACAAGCCAATGCTTGAACGGCTCGGACTTACCTACACGCAATACATCACCCTTGTGGTGCTGTGGGAAGAAGACAACCAGACCGTTGGCAGCCTCGGCGAAAAGCTGTTCCTCGAATCCAACACCCTCACGCCGATCCTGAAGAAACTGGAGGCGATGGGTTATCTGCTGCGCCAGCGCGACCCGGAAGACGAGCGGCAGGTTCGCATCCGCCTCACAAGCGAGGGGCGAAAACTGCGTGAAGGCCTCACGGAAGAAGGCTTCCCGCAAACCGGTCTTGATCCCGACGAATTCGTGCAAATGCAGAAAGCCATTGTGAAATTACGGGACAACCTCATCCGTACTACGAAAGACAGGGAATAAGCCGTTTCGAATGGCTACTTCACTGCGCCTCCCTGCTTGATGTCACCGCAAAAAATATCGACGTTGCCACTCTCCGGAGCCGTTCGCACGACGATGGAATACTCGCTGGAAAGCAGGTCTTGCAGGGCGATCGGTGCACTTCTTGAGAACGACCAGCCGCGTACAGGTTCGCGCTGGGTGTTGACCTTGTCGTTCATTGCAAAGGCCACTGGCCCGGGCTGCTGGCAGGTGCCTTTATGGATGAAGCTATAGAGACGCAAGGGCAAAGTCGCTCCGCTGGGAGCTCCCGTGATGAAGAAGCTGAGTCCGGTCTGTTTTTCCCAGCTTGTCAGCGTGACGTTGCCGATCTGCCCGGTGTTCTGTCGGGTGGCGACCAAGGGGACAGACACGCCATGGTCTGTTGAAGTGGCGCAGCCGAAAAGGCTTACGCTGATCATTAGGGTTGCAAGTGAGCATCTGAAGTTCATTGCCAACTCCTGCGTAAGAACTGCAATGGGTGATTAGCCGGTATAGAGCGAGGTGCTCGGGTTGCCTGTCGGCCCCCCTGCAGCACCGCGCCCCAACCGATGCTTTGCAATCAGGCTTTGCTGGCGGCCAGAAAAGCGCCAAGGCGTTGTCCCATCTGCTCGCCCAAGGCTTGCAAGGCACTGAATGGGCGAACCATCACCTCGAATTCGACGATTTTTCCGTGTTCATTGAAGCGGATCATGTCGATACCCTTTAACTCTTTACCGTTCACTTTGGCGCTGAACTCCAGGACGACACTCAAGCCGTTGGCCGTCGACAGTTCCCGGTGATAGGCAAAATCCTCAAATACGTTGACTACCGTGTTGAGAATCATCGATACCACGGCCGCTCCCGGGTAGGGCGTGTGGGCCATCGGTGAGCGGAATACTGCCTGTGGGTCCAACAACTCGGGCAGGGCGCTCAAGTCACCCTTGCGGATCATGTCGTGCCATTGCTTCAGGGAGTGCGCGGCATTGGGGTGCAGGTTCAGCTCAGACATTTTCAACTCCTGTATTTTTGTTGTTCTGTAGAACGTTTCAGTGTTGCACATGCAGTGTCGCCCGATGGCTTGCTGCAAGACCCTGATAGTGCCGCCAAGATCGACTGACGGCTATGCGAATGTACTAAAAGTAGCTCACGAAAAAGCCCGGCGGGTCAGGCCGGGCTTTTTGATGGGTACCGCTGTGAAGCCATTCATTCAGGCGACGCGGTTTTCAATCAGGCGGTCGGAACCACCTTCAGCGACGCGGTTTTCGATGAGACGGTCGGAACCACCTTCGGCGACGCGGTTTTCGATCAGACGGTCGGAACCACCTTCGGCGACGCGGTTTTCGATCAGACGGTCGGAACCACCTTCGGCGACGCGGTGTTCGATCAGA
>NZ_JASCOM010000199.1:0-11001 GCF_029959925.1 Pseudomonas sp. PS02303 | reverse complement strand
GCTCCCGCTGGGCTGCGAAGCGGCCCTGTTGGCGTCGACAGGTCAGGATCGAGATGATCTGATAACCTCCTGCGGCTGCTTAGCACCCGAGCGGGAGCAAGCTCCCTCGCCACAAAATGGAGCCGACTTCAGGTTAGAGTCAGCCCATATTTTCTAGAGAATCCCCTTGGCCCACCCCGCCCAACGCCGCTGGTATCCCCTGGTCTTCGCCATCGCCGCGCTGGTCCTGCTGCCCCTGAGCGTCCTGTTCTTCTCCTGGCAAACCATCGATCAGCAAATCTGGTCCCACCTCTGGGACACCCAGATGCCGCGCCTGCTGGGCAATACCCTGACCCTGGTGTTCGGCGTCGGTATCGGCGTCACGCTCCTGGGTGTGAGCCTCGCCTGGCTCACCAGCCTCTGCGAATTTCCCGGCCGGCGTTGGCTGGACTGGGCGCTGATGCTGCCATTTGCCATTCCTGCTTACGTGCTGGCCTTCGTCTTCGTCGGCCTGCTGGATTTCGCCGGCCCCGTGCAAACCTTGCTGCGCGAATGGTTCGGCACCGAGCTGCGATTGCCGAGAGTGCGTTCCACCGGCGGCGTCATCCTTGTTCTGGTGCTGGTTTTCTATCCCTATGTCTACCTGCTGGCGCGCACTGCGTTCCTGGCCCAAGGCAAAGGCCTGATGGAAGCGGCGCGGGTGCTGGGGCAATCGCCGTGGCAGGCGTTCTGGCGAGTGGCCTTGCCCATGGCGCGGCCGGCGATTGGTGCCGGTGTGGCCTTGGCACTGATGGAAACCCTGGCGGACTTCGGTGCGGTGTCGGTGTTCAACTTCGACACGTTCACCACGGCCATCTACAAAACCTGGTACGGATTTTTCAGCCTCTCCACCGCCGCGCAACTGGCCAGCCTGTTACTGCTGGTGGTGATGGTCGTGTTGTACGGCGAACGGCGTGCTCGCGGGGCCAACCGCACCAGCAATGAACGACCTCGCATCAAGGCGCTGTACCACCTGCGGGGTTTCAAGGCGTTGGCGGCCATGACTTGGTGTGGCCTGGTGTTCGCCTGTGCCTTCGTCATTCCGATGCTGCAACTGGTGGTGTGGTTCTGGCAGCGTGGACGCTTCGACCTGGATGAGCGTTACGCCGGTCTGATCGTCCACACCTTGTACCTGGGCGGCATGGCCGCGCTGATCACCGTCAGCGTTGCCCTGGTGCTGGCATTTGCCCGGCGCCTGGCACCGACCCGGGCGATCCGCTCCGGTATCAGCCTGGCCAATCTCGGCTACGCCCTGCCGGGTTCGGTGCTGGCGGTGTCGATCATGCTGGCGTTCAGTTATCTGGATCGCGAGCTGGTCATCCCGCTGTCGGGCTGGCTCGGTGGCGCGGGCAAGCCATTGCTGCTGGGCAGTCTGTCGGCGTTGTTGCTGGCCTATCTGGTGCGTTTCATCGCCGTGGCCTACGGACCGCTGGAAAGCAGCCTGGCGCGAATACGGCCATCTTTGCCCGAAGCGGCACGTAGCCTTGGGGTCAGTGGGCCACGACTGTTTTTCAAAGTGTATCTGCCGTTATTGCTGCCCGGCACGTTGAGCGCTGCGTTGCTGGTGTTCGTCGATGTGCTCAAGGAAATGCCCGCGACCCTGCTGATGCGCCCGTTTGGCTGGGACACGCTGGCGGTACGGATCTTTGAAATGACCAGCGAAGGGGAGTGGGCGAGAGCTTCGTTGCCGGCCTTGACGCTGGTTTTGGTCGGGCTGTTACCGGTCATCGGATTGATTCGACGTTCGGCGCATCGAAACGCCTAGGTGTCAGTCCTACACCTTGAGGCTACAATGCGCGGCATTCGGTGCGGTCCGTCCTACGGACCTGGTAGCTGACATCGGCTCAAAGCCTTCTATTTCAAGGCTTTCGCCCGTAAAGCACCGGCCCGCACCTTCGCCACGCCCGGAAGGAGAAACCCATGGGACAGCGCACGCCTCTGTATGACCTTCATCTCGCCCTAGGCGCGAAGATGGTCGATTTTGGCGGTTGGGATATGCCTCTGCATTACGGATCGCAGGTCGAGGAACACCATCAGGTGCGCCGCGATTGCGGGGTTTTCGATGTATCCCACATGACCGTGATTGATGTCACCGGCCCCCAGGCCAAGGCCTGGCTCCAGCATTTGCTGGCCAATGACGTCGAGCGCCTGCACAGCCCTGGCCGTGCCTTGTACAGCACCATGCTCAACGAGCGCGGCGGCATCGTCGACGACATGATCGTCTACCGTCTCGAGGACGGTTATCGGCTGGTGGTCAACGCCTCCACCCGCAATCAGGACCTCGCCTGGATGCAGGCCCATCTCGATGGTTTCGATGTGCAGCTCAACGAGCGCTCCGAACTGGCGATGCTGGCGATTCAAGGCCCCCATGCCCGGCACAAGATTTCCGAACTGGTCACCCAGTCCCGCGGCAACTTGATCCAGATGCTCAAGCCTTTTGAAGGTCAGCCTGACGGCGACTGGTTCATCGCGCGCACCGGATATACCGGTGAAGATGGCCTGGAGATCGTTCTACCCGCCAATCAGGCACCAGGGTTTTTCAACGACTTGGTGGGCGCGGGCATTTCTCCTATCGGCCTGGGTGCCCGGGATACCTTGCGTGTCGAAGCCGGCATGAACCTATACGGCCAGGACATTCATCAAGACGTTTCACCGCTGGCCTCGAACATGGCTTGGAGCATTGCCTGGGAACCGGCCACTCGCCAGTTCATTGGTCGCAGCGCCCTGGAAGCCGAGCGGGCGGGTGGTGTGCAGCACAAACTGGTCGGTCTGGTCCTTGAGGAACGTGGGGTTTTGCGCGCTCATCAAGTGGTCCGTATCGCCAATGTTGGCGAAGGAGAGATCACCAGTGGTAGTTTCTCTCCTACGCTTAGCAAGTCGATAGCACTGGCGCGCGTGCCGATGGCAACTGCCGACCGCGCAGAAGTGGAAATCCGTGGCAAGTGGTACCCGGTCCGGGTGGTCAAACCGACCTTCGTCCGCCATGGCAAAACCTTGATCTAACCTTTTTGGCGGGCAACGACCGCTGACAATTCTCTTGAGGACACAGAACATGAGCGATATCCCTGCCGACCTGCGTTTTGCCGAAAGTCACGAATGGGCCCGTCTGGAAGCCGATGGAACCGTCACCGTGGGCATCAGCGATCACGCTCAGGAAGCCTTGGGCGATGTGGTGTTCGTTGAGCTGACTGAAGTCGGAAAAGTTTTCGCTGCCGGCGATCAATCCGGTGTCGTTGAGTCGGTTAAAGCTGCGTCCGACATCTACTCCCCGGTATCCGGTGAAGTGATCGCGATCAACGAAGAATTGAGTGCTAACCCAGAACTGCTCAACTCCGAACCTTACAATGCCTGGATCTTCAAACTGAAGCCTAGCGACAAGGCTGAGCTGGACAAGCTGCTCGATGCAGCCGGCTACAAGGCCGCCATCGGCGAGTAAGCCTTCAGCGTCATCCCAAAGCCCCGACGTGTCGGGGCTTTTTTTCGCCTGACGGATTTCCCTGTGGGAGCGGGCAAGCCTCGCTCCTGCACGGGTTCGCTGTTGGCAGCGGCTGCTATGCTGGTTTGACCGTGTTGCATCGACGTTGAGCGCCAGCCTAGAGAGAGCCCGTCATGTCCCAGTTGCCGTCCTTGAGCCAGTTACGCGATCCCAATGCCTTCCTTCGCCGCCACCTTGGCCCCGATGCTGCCGAGCAACAGGCGATGCTCGACAGCCTCGGCCTCGGCAGCCGGGTTGAACTGATCGAACAGACGGTACCGCCGGGAATCCGCCTGAACCGCGAGCTCGATTTGCCGCCGGCCCTCGACGAAGAGGCTGCGCTGGCCAAGCTGCGCGGGTACGCCGAGCAAAACCAGGTCTGGACCAGCCTGATAGGCATGGGTTACCACGGCACCCTCACGCCGGCCGTCATTCTGCGCAACGTGTTGGAAAATCCCGGTTGGTACACCGCCTACACCCCTTATCAGCCGGAGATTGCCCAGGGGCGGCTCGAAGCGCTGCTGAATTTCCAGCAATTGACCATCGACCTCACGGGCCTCGAACTGGCCAACGCTTCGCTGCTCGATGAAGCCACGGCGGCGGCGGAAGCCATGGCGTTGGCCAAGCGGGTCGCCAAGTCCCGGAGCAATCTGTTCTTCGTCGATGAGAACTGCCATCCGCAAACCATTTCCGTGGTGCAGACCCGGGCCGAAGGGTTCGGTTTCGAGCTGATCATCGACGCTGTGGATAACTTGAAACAGCACGAGGTGTTCGGCGCGTTGCTGCAATATCCCGACACCCACGGCGAGATCCGCGACCTGCGTCCGTTGATCGATCATCTGCATGCCCAGCAGGCGCTGGCCTGTGTCGCGACGGATCTGCTGAGCCTGCTGTTGCTGACCCCGCCTGGGGAGTTGGGCGCCGACGTGGTGTTCGGCTCGTCCCAGCGCTTCGGTGTGCCGATGGGGTACGGCGGGCCGCACGCGGCGTTTTTTGCCAGTCGCGATGAGTACAAACGGGCGATTCCCGGGCGGATCATCGGCGTGTCGAAAGATGCTCGCGGCAATGTCGCGCTGCGCATGGCCCTGCAAACCCGTGAGCAACATATCCGCCGGGAGAAGGCCAACTCGAACATCTGCACCGCTCAGGTGCTGCTGGCCAACATCGCCAGTTTCTATGCGGTCTACCATGGTCCGGAAGGACTCAAACGCATTGCCCAGCGCGTCCATCGGTTGACTTGCATCCTCGCCGCAGGCCTGGAGCGTCACGGCATCACTCGCCTCAACACTCACTTTTTCGACACGCTGACGCTGGAGGTTGGTGGTACTCAGACCGCAATTATCGAAAGCGCCCAGGCTGCACAGATCAACTTGCGCATTCTCGGGCGCGGGCAGTTGGGGCTGAGCCTCGACGAAACCTCTGACGAATCCACGGTAGCGAAACTGTTTGATGTGTTCCTCGGTTCCGATCATGGGCTGAACGTCGACGAACTGGACGCTCAAACCCTTGCTTCCGGTATTCCGGCAGGTCTGCTGCGCACCTCGCCTTATCTGCGTCATCCGGTATTCAGCGCCCATCACAGCGAAACCGAGATGCTGCGTTACCTCAAGCAACTGGAAAACAAAGACCTGGCGCTCAACCAATCAATGATCCCGCTGGGCTCCTGCACCATGAAACTCAATGCCACCAGCGAGATGATCCCCATCACCTGGCCGCAATTCGCCAACCTGCATCCGTTTGTACCGAAAGAGCAGGCGGTGGGTTATTCGCTGATGATCGAGGAGCTGGAACGCTGGCTCTGCGCAATCACCGGTTTCGACGCGATCTGCATGCAACCCAACTCCGGCGCTCAAGGCGAGTACGCCGGGCTGCTGGCGATCCGCAAATATCACGAGAGCCGTCATCAGGGGGCGCGAGAGATTTGCCTGATTCCGTCCTCGGCCCACGGCACCAACCCCGCCTCGGCGCAGATGGCCGGGATGCGCGTGGTGATCGTCGAGTGCGACGAGGCCGGCAACGTCGATCTGGATGACCTGAAAGGCAAGGCCGCGGACGCGGGCGACAAACTCGCCTGCCTGATGGCGACGTATCCGTCGACCCATGGCGTGTACGAGGAAGGCATCAGCGAAATCTGTGAAGTTATCCACAGTCACGGCGGCCAGGTGTACATGGACGGCGCCAACCTCAACGCGCAGGTGGGATTGGCGCGGCCGGCGGACATTGGCGCCGACGTCTCCCACATGAACTTGCACAAGACGTTCTGCATTCCCCATGGCGGCGGCGGGCCGGGCATGGGGCCGATAGGCGTGCGCGCGCATTTGGCGCCGTTCGTCGCCAATCACCCGGTGGTGCCGATTGAGGGACCGCTGGCGCAGAACGGTGCGGTCAGCGCAGCGCCCTGGGGCAGCGCAAGCATTTTGCCGATCAGCTGGATGTACATCGCCATGATGGGCCCGCAATTGGCGGATGCCAGTGAGGTGGCGATCCTCGCTGCGAATTACCTGGCGCAACATTTGTCCGGGGCGTTTCCAGTGCTCTTCACCGGGCGCAATGAACGGGTGGCGCACGAATGCATCCTCGATTTGCGGCCATTGAAGGCGCTGACCGGAATCAGTGAAGAGGACGTGGCCAAGCGCCTGATGGATTACGGTTTCCATGCGCCGACCATGTCGTTTCCGGTGCCAGGGACACTGATGGTCGAGCCGACCGAGAGCGAATCAAAGGCCGAACTGGATCGGTTTATCGGGGCGATGCTGAGCATTCGCGCGGAAATCACCGAGGTGCAGAACGGTAACTGGCCCGCCGAAGACAATCCGCTGAAGCGAGCGCCGCACACCCTGGCCGATATCACCGGGGTCTGGGAGCGGCCTTACAGCATCGAGCAAGCGGTGACGCCGGATGCGCACACCAAGGCGCACAAGTATTGGCCGGTGGTGAATCGGGTGGACAACGTCTATGGCGACAGGAATCTGTTCTGTGCCTGCGTGCCCGTCGATGATTACCGCTGATCGCCCGGACTACGCAAATCCAATGTAGGAGCGAGCCTGCTCGCTCCTACAGGGTTTTGTGTCGGGCAAAAAAATGCCGCTCATGGGAGCGGCATTTTTATTCAGCTGAACAGCTTATTCCGAAGCCACGGCATTCTTTGCCAGGATCGCATTCGCCAGCTCCATGTCCGTCGCCTGCAGGCCCGGATTGTCGGCGCGGACTTTCTGCATTGCGGCTTCCAGATAAGGACCGCGGATGCCGCCGTCGCTGGCAACGAAGCTGCCGGCATCGTCCTGCGCGGCAACGATCAGCTTGTGATCCTTGAAGGTCAGGTAGGTCGAACCGGTGGTGGCACCGGACGAAATGACGTTACGCCAAAAGCTATCGGCCATCGCCGAACCGACTGGAAGGGACAACAACGCGATGGTAGCGACAGCAAGTTTGAGACGCATGATGGGGTGACTCCACTGGTTAACTACGGCGTTGGATCGCCATTTCCCCAATCCAGTTCCATGACGGCTCATTCAGATGGTTCGACTCGCTAGATGTTGCCCATTTGACCCACATGGGGTGCAGGCTCAGAGGTTGTTTGGCACCATGGCCGATTATTCTCGATGCATGGATGCTTCCCTTGGCTATTGGCGCAATGCTGTACGTCACTGTGTTGAATGTGGTACTGCTGGCGTTTGTCGGCCTACCCGCACTGTTGATTGCGCTGTGCGTTCCCGCCTGGCGCCGACAGATGTTGCGCCAACCCCGCAGGTTCGGTGCGCTTGGTTTGGTCTGTTTGAGCGTGGTCGGCGCCATGTCAGGCAACTACTGGCTGGATGCTGCCAACGATCGGGCGCGAAAGCCTACACTTGAGCATGACGTACAAGTCGAAGGTCTGCCGCTGCCTGCCGGCACCAGACTGCATCTGAGTACGGTCGACCCGCTGGATCAATACGATCAACCACAAGTCCATGGCCTGCCCAGCCTCATTGCTGCCGAATTTGTCGCACCGCACCGGATCAAGGGTATCAACGTCACGGCGCTGGAAATGTTTGGCCCGCCGTATGTGAAACTGCGGCTGGCCAGCGATCAAGCCGTTGATGGCTGGCCTTGTGCGAATGATACCTGGGTGACTTTCGAGATCGACGAAGAGACTCGCCTGCAACCGGATCGCTGGCGCTTCGAGTCCTGCACACTGGTGGCGAACACCGAGATGGGCGGGTTGACCTGGCCGTCCGGCAGTTACGTTCACCGTTACGGTGAGGAATATGAACTGACGCCGGGGGGGAAACGCGAGCGGGTTGTCCTTCAACGTGTTGCGTTGTCCGGCCCGACCCTGACCCTGAAACTGGATAAACAGCAAAAAGCCGTGGGTTGGGAGGGGCAACTGAATGACAGGATCACCTTTGGCGATTGGCAATACCCGCGTCTGACGAGGGTACGCGAGGACTCGCCGCACACGCTGCTGTTCAGCCCGAACAAATCAAACCCCGCACACAACCTGCGCACAGGCGAAATGCTGAAGGCGGGTCACTCGATCCTGCAGCGGAGCTCGGACGGTGCAGTGCTATGGATCAAGCCCAATACCGGATTGGGCCTGGCCGACTGGTAGCGCAGCTATTTCTGCTCACTCTGCGGCGTCACGCGCAATACTTCCTCGATCGTCGTCAACCCTGCGGCCACTTTCTGCGCCCCCGACAGCCGCAGGCTGCGCATGCCTTCCTTGAACGCCTGGCGCCGCACCGCCAGCAAATCGGTGTCGGGATTGATCAGCGCCTTAACGCCATCCGTCAGCTGCATGATTTCGTAGACCCCGGCGCGGCCGCGGTAGCCGGTGTCGCGGCATTCCAGGCAGCCAATGGCGCGCTGGGCGTTGGTGGGCAGTGGCGCTTGCCAGGGTTTGGTCAGGGTTTGCCAGTCTTCTTCACCCAACGTCAGCGGCGCCTTGCAGTGCGAGCACAAGGTTCGCACCAGGCGCTGGGCCATGACGCCGAGCACCGTGGCTTTGATCAGGTAATGCGGCACGCCGAGTTCCAGCAAGCGGCTGATCGCGCTGGGCGCGTCATTGGTGTGCAAGGTCGAGAGCACCAGGTGACCCGTGAGCGCGGCCTGGATCGCCATTTCTGCGGTTTCGAGGTCGCGAATCTCGCCGATCATGATGATGTCCGGATCCTGCCGCATCAGCGCGCGAACACCGGCGACGAAGGTCAGGTCGATGTTGTGCTGGACCTGCATCTGATTGAAGGCCGGCTCGACCATTTCGATCGGGTCTTCGATGGTGCAGAGGTTGACCTCCGGCGTCGCCAGTTTCTTCAGCGTGGTGTAAAGCGTGGTGGTTTTGCCCGAACCCGTCGGCCCGGTCACCAGAATGATGCCGTTGGGCTGGCGGGTCATGTCCTGCCAGCGGCGCAAGTCTTCGGCGGAGAAGCCCAACTGATCGAAGTCCTTGAGCAGCACCTCCGGGTCGAAGATCCGCATGACCATTTTTTCGCCGAATGCCGTCGGCAAGGTCGACAGCCGCAGCTCGACCTCGCCGCCGTCCGGGGTCTTGGTCTTCACCCGGCCGTCCTGGGGTTTGCGCTTTTCCGCCACGTTCATCCGCCCGAGGCTTTTCAGGCGGCTGACGATGGCCATGGTCACTTGCGGGGGGAATTGATAGACGTTGTGCAGCACGCCGTCGATGCGAAAGCGCACTGTGCCTTGCTCGCGTCGAGGTTCGATGTGGATATCACTGGCGCGCTGCTGGAAGGCGTACTGGAACAGCCAGTCGACGATGTTGACGATGTGCGCGTCGTTGGCGTCCGGTTCCTGGTCGCTGGCGCCGAGGTTGAGCAATTGTTCGAAATTGCCCAGGTTGCTGGCCTGCTGATCGTTGTTGGTCGCACCGCTGACCGATTTGGCCAGCCGGAAAAACTCGACGCTGAAGCGCTGGATGTCCACCGGGTTGGCCACTACGCGTTTGATCGGCAGTTTCAGCACATGAGTCAGGTCAGCTTCCCAGCCGTTGACGTAAGGCTGGGCGCTGGCCACGGTCACCGCGTCGCGGTCGATGGACACCGCCAGAATCTTGTGACGCTGGGCGAAGGCGTAGGACATCAGCGGCGTAATCGCCGCCACGTTGATTTTCAGCGGATCGATGCGCAAGTAAGGCTGGCCCGCCTGCTGCGACAGCCACAGGGTCAGGCTTTCCAGGTCGAGGTGTTTACCGGGACGGCTGAGGTCGTCCAGGTGCTGGCTGGCGATGAATTCCAGGGGATGCATCTGGCCATGGGTGGCGTGGCGGCGGCGGGCATTGAGCGCGTGTTCGGCCGAGTCCTGGCTGATAAAGCCCTGGGCGACCAGTTCACGCAGCAAATCATTGAGATCCAGCCAGCGGTCCTGAATGGCAAGTTGAACGGACATGCGGGCTCCTCATGAACAACAGTTCGCAAAGGATAGTCGCGGACCCGCCGACCGTTGGGCCACTACCCGACGAAGCCGTGTCGAGGTTTGTCAGCCCGCCGCCTGAACAGGCGCTTCCCGCAGGGAATCAGCCGCTTGCAGCTCCACCGAACACACGTTGATCAGGTTACGTAATTTTTCCGCAATCACTTCGGCGCGATGCCAGCTCAACCCGTCCATGACGATGTCGATCGACATCAGATCGTCCATCCGCTGCGCGCTGACCTGTTGCGGCGTCAGAAACTGCAAAGCGAACAGGTTGAGCGCCCGGCACAGCAGGTCCGGCTCGGCTTCGGCCAGCAGTTGGTAATGAACGCGGCAGTGCGCGTTGCCGGCGTGCCAGACATCGGCGCGGATAGGCGAGGTGTTCACAGCTTCCAGGTGCGGCATGGTCGGTCTCCAAATCAATGGAGGAATTTTTACATTCGGTGCCGGGCATTTCTTATCTATGATGGGGCTTGTTGGCTATTTTTCGAATTGTTTGATTCGGTCAGCTATCAATTACGGGTTTATTTATGCACAGCGAGCTGGATGGCTACGACCGCAAGATTCTCGCGTTGCTGCAAGAGGACGCTTCGCTCTCCAGCGCGCAGATTGCCGAGCAGGTAGGGCTCTCGCAGTCGCCGTGCTGGCGGCGGATTCAGCGGATGAAGGAGGAGGGGATCATTCGCGGGCAGGTGACGTTGCTCGACCGCAAGAAGATCGGGCTTAACACGCAGATCTTTGCCGAGATCAAACTCAACGCGCACGGGCGTTCGAACTTCACTGAGTTTACCGAGGCGATTCGCGGCTTTCCCGAAGTGCTGGAGTGTTATGTGCTGATGGGGTCGGTGGATTTTTTGCTGCGGATCGTCACGGCGGACATCGAGGCGTATGAGCGGTTTTTCTTTGAAAAGCTGTCGATGGTGCCGGGGATTCAGGAAGTGAACTCGATTGTGGCGTTGTCGGAGATCAAGTCGACGACGAGTTTGCCTGTCTAGGGTATGCGGTGAATGTGCTGGCCTCTTCGCGGGCAAGCCTCGCTCCTACAGGTTTGAGTCGGCCGCCGAATTGGGGTCAACGAAAATACTGTAGGAGCGAGGCTTGCC
>NZ_JASCOM010000198.1:0-11026 GCF_029959925.1 Pseudomonas sp. PS02303 | reverse complement strand
TGCTCGCGAAAGCGGTTTCACATTCAACAGCGATGCTGAATGTTATGACCCCTTCGCGAGCAGGCTCGCTCCCACAATTGTTTTAGCGGTGTGTCCGGAAGCGCCGCCAAATCACAGACACAAAAAAGCCGTGCCCGGATTGCTCCGGAGCACGGCTTTTTTTACTGCGTCTTACTTGTTAACAGCGTCGGTCAGGCCTTTGGCCACAACCAGCTTGATAACTTTCTTGGCAGCGATTTCGATGGCAGCGCCAGTCGAAGGGTTACGGCCGGTACGGGCTGGACGCTCAGTCACTTTCAGTTTGCCGATACCTGGCAGAGTGATTTCGCCGCCGTTTTCCAGCTGATCGGCAACGATTTGGCCCAGTTGGTCCAGAGCGTTACGCGCGGTGGTTTTTGGCGCGTCGATAGCTTCAGCGATGTCGGCGATCAGTTGGTCTTTAGTAAGAGCCATGTAGTGTTCCTTCCCTATCAAATTCATATGGATTGCAGAGTGCAGTGTCAGCCATCGAGCCCGATCTTCTGGATCTGGCACCCTCGGCCAATAACCACTAGATCGGGGTTATAGATACCGAAATCAGGGTTTGGTTCGACCTGACAAATGCTGAATGCACGCTTAACGCAGTGACTTCGCGTAAGACGGGGCAAAACTAGCACAGAGACGGGGAAATATCCGCCTCTAGCTACCCATTTGGTCAGCTTTATTGCTCTAAAACGGGAAAAAACTGCATAAGGGCAGTCGCACGGCTGCGAATTACCCTACGAACCGCGCCAAAACCAGTGGTTGCGGTACACTTGGCACTTTTTGGGGGAGCACGCCCTCCTCTCTTCAATCAGCCGAGAAGCCCATGCCGATCCGTCATTGCATCGTCCACCTGATCGACAAAAAACCCGACGGCACACCCGCAGTTCTCCACGCCCGCGACTCGGAACTGGCCGAATCGAGCGCCATCGAGAACATGCTTGCCGACCTCAACGAGAGCTACAACGCCAAACAAGGCAAGGCCTGGGGATTCTTCCATGCCGAGTCCGGGGCGCATCCGTTCAGCGGCTGGCTGAAGGAGTACCTCGAGGGCGGCAAGGATTTCACGGCGTTCAGCCGGGTGGCGGTGGAACACCTGCAAAAGCTGATGGAAGAGTCGAACCTCTCCGTGGGCGGCCACGTGCTGTTCGCGCATTACCAGCAGGGCATGACCGATTACCTGGCGATCGCCCTGTTGCACCACAGCGAAGGCGTTGCAGTGACCGATCAGCTGGACGTGACCCCGTCCCGTCACCTGGATCTGGGCCAGTTGCACCTAGCCGCGCGGATCAACGTGTCCGAGTGGCAGAACAACAAGCAGTCCAAGCAGTACATTTCATTCATCAAAGGCAAGAACGGAAAAAAGGTGTCGGAGTATTTCCGCGACTTTATCGGTTGCCAGGAAGGCGTCGACGGCCCCGGCGAAACCCGTACCTTGCTCAAGGCCTTCAGTGATTTCGTTGAAAGCGAAGATTTGCCGGAAGAATCCGCCCGCGAGAAAACCAAGACCCTGGTCGATTACGCCAGCAGCCAGGCCAAGCTCGGCGAACCGATGGGCCTGGAAGAACTCTCCGAGCTGATCGACGAAGAGCGCCCGAAAGCCTTCTACGATCACATCCGCAACAAGGATTACGGCTTGTCTCCGGAGATCCCGGCGGATAAACGCACGTTGAACCAGTTCCGCCGCTTCACCGGCCGCGCCGAGGGCCTGTCCATCAGCTTCGAAGCCCACCTGCTGGGCTCGAAGATCGAATACGACGAAGAGGCCGGCACACTGATTATCAAGGGCCTGCCCACTCAGCTGACCGATCAGCTGAAGCGACGCAACTGATGCTGAACGGCGTGCTGAAGAAATTCCTGCTGATCCTGCTGGTGGTCGTGGTTTACCAGAACTGGGGCAAGATCGAGCGGGTGTTCAGTCCCAGCCAAGTGGTGTCCGAGCAGACCCAGGCCAAGGCCAACGTCGTGCTCTACGCGACCGAATGGTGTGGCTACTGCAAGCTGACCCGACGCTTTCTCGATCAGAAAGGCATTCCGTACAAGGAATTCGATATCGAAAAGGATGCCGAGGCACGCAAGGCATATGAGGCGCTGGGTGGACGCGGGATTCCGCTGATCGATGTGAACGGGACGTTGATTCGCGGGTATGACCCGGATGAAATCCTCGCCGCCCTGAAGTAACTGATCAGGCTCACCAACCTGTGGCGGGGATTTATCCCCTCGCCACAGGCAGTTTTATACGCGTTTGTCGATTCGGAACCCAAACCGCGGAAAGTGCACATGCACCACTCCGGCCCGCTCGTCTTCACGACGCAGAATCAATTCCTCTCTGCCCGCAAACAACAACTCACCCGCCACCGGATCAACGCCGTAATCCGTTGCCGCGATGACCACCTGCTGGCCAGGCTCAAACCCGTTCGGCTCATCGAACTGCTCGTCCGGTAACGCGGCGGGTGTGGCATTACGCGCAACCTCCAGCGCGGCCTCGGAGGTCATCTCGCTGAACGCGCCATGCCCGAACCCCATCACGCGACCCAACCACGCCGACACCGCCGGATATGCATCAACCAACGGCGAGGTCACGGGCGTGGCCTTGAGGAACCACATCGGATGGGCCAGCGCGAAGTCGGCAATCGATGGCTCGCCGAACAGAAAGTCGCCCTGCTCGCGCTCAAGCTGCTGCTCCAGGCGCGCCATGATTGTCGGCCATTGATGCCGGGCTTGCTCGGCGGACAACTTTGTCGCGCTGCCACCACTGAAGAGTCCGGCGCGATCAGCCAGAAACGCCTTGATCGCTTCCGGCGGCAGATTGCCGAAACGCACCGCGATCGATTCCGGTTGAAACACCAGGCTCACGGCATGCTGGAATACCACCGAATCGGCCCAGGCGGCGAACGTCGCGGCGATCATTTCCTGGCCTTCCGGGAAGAAGGCCGGCAAGGCTTTCTCCTGCTCCAGTCGACGGGCGATCAGCGATGTGTCGCAGTAAATATCTGCGCCAACCTGCAGCACTGGCGTCTTGCGGTAGCCACCGGTCAGGGCGGTCAGATCGGGTTTTGGCAAGATCGGCGCGATCTTCACCGAGCGCCAGGACAGCCCCTTGAAACCCAGCAGCAAGCGGGCCTTTTCGGCAAAAGGGGACGTCGGGTAATGATGAAGAATCAACTCGGACATGCTCGGCTCCGCCGCACGGATTAGGAATCCGCAGCTTAGCGCGCAATTCGGGAGCAGCCTACAGGTCTGCCTGATGGGCACTTATCAGTCAGGTTGATAAGCCCGCGGCGGCACTTGCGACCAGACATTCCTTGGCGCTTTTCCTGAGTTTTTTGATCAAGCGTTCCTGTCGCAAGGCTTCGCTTTTGTCGCGGCAGACTTCTGTGTAGACCAAGGCAACGGCAGGGCTGGAGAGGAAGAAGCGTGCGCCCTTGCCACTTTGGTGAGTAGCGAAGCGGCGCACAGGATCGTCGCTGATCCCGCAGTACAGCGAACCATTGGCCGCGCGAACGAGGTAGACGAACCAGGGTTTACTCACCGGTGTGTCGGCGTCGACGGGAATTTCGCTGAGGGTAGTCACGTCACGATCAAGGCTTGAAAGGAAACAAGCCGCGATCTTATCAGCGACTGGCCTGGAATGCCTTCAGCCCCTTCAACGCCTGAGCGCGAACGGCATTTCTTACCGCCGGAGTCCAGCCCAGCAGCAGGCCTTTGAAACCCAGCGCCTGGCGCGACCAGGCCCACATATCGAAGCTGTCATGGTGCTCGCAGATCTTGCCGTCACGAAACACGAACTGCGCCTGAATATCATTGACCACCGTGTTGCCGGTCTGGCTGAACAGATAGGTCGCGACCCAATGCGCGCCGCCCGTACGGTCCTCGGCGCGAACGTTGTCGAACGTCAGGGAAAAATCCTTCGCCCGAGTCGTGAGCATGCGCCACATGTCCCCGGCATCGCGTCCGCGCAATTCGCCGAATGCCGGATCGCTGAACAGCACATCATCGGTATAGCAGGCGCTCATGGCCTCGGCATCCAGCCGCTGGAAGGCTTGGTAGAACTGGGTGATCAATGCGCGGTTGGCATCACTCATGGGCAGGCTCCGGACGTTTGAAGGATTGCCTGCACGATAGTCAACAAATGCGCGGAACACTATCGGCATTCGTGGCGGGAATACCCTGGGGTGCGCTGTCGCCTAGTGCACCATGCCGTTGTCCCGGGCGTAAGCGAAGAGATCCACATCCGTGGAAATGCCCAGCCGCTGCATGGCCATGCTTTTTTGTTTACTGATGGTCGACACACTGCGTTTGAAATAGCTCGCGATCTCACTGACGGTCATGCCGCTGGCGAGCATTCTCACCACTTCATGTTCTTTGGCCGACAGCGAAGGGGAATGCGAATGAGCCTCGACGTCTGCCTGAGCGAGCGCGGTACGCAAGGACTCGCTGATGAAACGCCGCCCTTCACCCACTGATTTGATTGCCAGAGGGAGCTCCGTCGCCGAGGCATCCTTGGCCACGATCGCCATCACGCCTTGCGCGAATGCCACCCTGAGCGTCGCAACGTTGGCAAACATGGTGACCAGAATGATCGGCGTCGAAGCGTAGTGACGTCGAACCGTGCTCAGCATCTTCAGTCCGTCGGCCTGTTGGTTGCCCGGCATGGAGAAGTCCGTGATCAACAGATCGCACGGCGTGGTCGAGAGCAGGCTCAACAGGCTGTCCGGGCCATCGGCCTCACCCACGATCACACACGTCCGGCTTAGATCGATGAGCATCCGTAACCCGATGCGGACGACAGGATGGTCGTCAGCAATAATTACGCGCATTGTCGGATTTATCCTGTGTGGTGACTGGAATACGCGAAAAGTAACGCCGTCCTATTCCGACCACAACGACCAATCTCGACCGCTCAACCACCGTCCTCAACGGATCCGGGCCCCTGTCCTTTCTCTGATAAAACAAAAGGAACCGCCCTACGTTTTAAAGCTACGCAACTCACACCAAAAGACTACAGACAACAGGTCGAACGATGACGATCTGTAGCCCGCCCTGACCTTTCATACACTCGCCCCGCCTTTTTCGTATTAGTTGCATTTCGTCCGGCGACCTCGACCGATAGATTGCGCCCTGCCCGCTCCGGGCAAACTCCTCAATCATCTTTCATCAAGGAAGCGTCGACGCATGAACAAATACATAACCCTCCTGACGGCTACTTTGCTCCTGACTGGCGCATCGTCCGTTATTGCCGCCTCCAGCACGGACCTGACCGTGAAGGGTCTGATCACGCCAAATGCATGCACACCAGCACTGGCCGGCGGCGGTATTGCCGATCACGGCAAGTTTTCCGTACAAGACCTCAATCCCGACAAGCACACTTACTTGCCTGAAATAATCATGCAAATGACAGTGAACTGCGATGCGGCTACGCCGTTTGCGATCAGCCCGATTGATAACCGTGCAGGCACAGGCACGTCGGGCAATTACTTTGGTCTGGGGCTGATCAATACCCACGAAAAGCTGGGCCACTTTCGCGTTGCTCCGCGCAATGTGATGGCGGACGCCACCCAAGCTCAAGCCATTCTCTCCACTGATGGCGGCAAGACCTGGCTTAAGGAAGGGTCGACAGCATTCTGGGGGGTCGACAACATCTGGAGTGTCGGTGCTCAGGGGACCGTCATTGCTCCCATCGCGATGAAGGAATTGAGCCTTGATCTGTATGTGCGTACCGGCATCGCCCCCACCAACGGCCTGACCCTGACCGACGAAGTGACGCTCGACGGCTCCGCAACCCTACAGATCAAGTACCTGTAACCCTCCGTCATCAACGAGCAACGCCCGGCCCACGGCAATGCCCGCTCACTCAAAGGACGAACCATCATGGAAAGATGCTCCCTCGCTCGATTGGCGCCCCTGTTGCTCATCTGTGCCCCCGCAGCCCTGGCCGCCAGCAGCACCGAGCTGAGCGTTACCGGCCTGATTACACCCGGCGCCTGCACGCCCAGCCTGTCCGGCGGCGGCATCGTCGACCACGGCAAAGTGACGGTGAAAGATCTGAGACCTGACCAGCCCACGGCCCTGGAAAACGGCACGCTGTATCTGGAGGTGAATTGTGATGCCGCCACGCGGTTTACCCTGACGACGATCGACAATCGCGAAGGCTCTTCCGTCTTTCACCCTAACAGTCACGGGCTGGGCGTCGTCAATGACGACCAAAACCTGGGCAGTGTTGCGTTCGGTCTGTTCGATACGGTGGCCGATGGGGCGGCGGTGAAAACCATCATGTCCTTGAACGACGGTGCCTCCTGGCGAGTGTCTTCCTACCTGGGACACGCCGGCCGGACCGCGTTCGCGGCGTTGAATGACCTGGGTACACCGATCGCCATCAAGAATTTGCGCGCGCGGCTCACGGCGTTTACCACCATCGTTCGCGCGAACGACCTGACGCTGACCGACGAAATCCCCATCGACGGGCATGTCACCGTGCAGCTGAATTATCGATAGGCCGGTAATCCAGGCTCCTTTTTAAAACCATTCAACGAGACACGTCATGACGATGTTTTCCAGTGTCACCCGTCATCTGTTCCATTCGGGCATCGGCGCATTCGCCCTGCTGCTGACCGCACACGCCCAGGCCGACGGCATGGTGCCGAACACTTCGGTGGTCATCGTCAACGAGGCTGACGGTGAAGCGTCCGTGTCGGTGACCAACACCGATGCCAACCTGGCGTTGATGCACGTCACCCTCGAAGACATTGCCGAAGACAGCGAATCGCTGGTGTTCGTGACGCCACCCCTGGCGCGCGTCGAAGCGGGCAAAACCCAATTGGTGCGGTTCATTCTGCAAACGGACAAACCGCTGCTCACTCAGCGCTTGAAGCGGGTGATCTTCGAAGGCATCCCCCAAGGCAAAGCGCCTGCCGAGGCAGGTCAGGCCCGAGTCGGCGTGACGGTGCGCCAGAACTTGCCGGTGATCCTGCACCCCAAAGGCCTGGCGCCCAATCGCACGCCGTGGACCGACCTGCAATGGTCGCTGAAAGACGGTCAACTGACCGTGCGCAACGACACGCCTTACGTGGTGCGTCTGGGCCAGGAAGTGCAATTGTTACCGGCCGCGGGCAACGCGATGCTGCCGAAAACCTACGTGCTGCCCGGTGAGCACATCAGCATCAAGGTGCCCGAAGGCGCCGCCACGCAGGTGCGTTTTCAACCGGCGACGGTCTACGGCTTTGCCGTGCCGCATTACGAGGCGCCCATCCAGTCCTGAACCACCCTGACGGCGTCATCAAGGAACGATGAGCGCCCATGTTTCAAGGCGACGGCCCCTTGGCCGTTGCCACAGGCGTGCCTGTAACCGCACGCCGCAATAACCCAAGTGATCCTGATGAACACAGTATCGAATTACCGTGATGGCGAAGCCGTGCCCGTTATTCGCGACGGCGCTCGCCCTCATCCATGGCAGCGAACCACCTTGGCGGTGCTGCTGAGCAACGCGCTGATGATGCTCGATGCCTACGGTGAGGTGTCGATGCCAGCATCGTTCGACAAAGACACGTTACGGCAGCGCGGCATCGATCCGGCGCTGGCGACGCTGCTGATGCAGGCGCCGCAGTTCACGGCCGGCCGCCACCCGGTCACGCTCACCGTCAATGGCCAGCGTCATGGCCGGGTCGACGTCACGTTCGATCGCGAAGGGGCGTTGTGCTTCGATCGCACGCTGCTCGATGCGGCGAACCTAACGGTGCCCGCGCTTACGCAGGACGATGGCCCATGCCACGACTTTCTAGGCCGCGCGCCGCAGACCGTCATCGAACCGAACCCCGCTGGCCTGGCCCTGTCGCTGATCGTGCCCACCGATGCGATACGCCCCACTGCCCGGGATTTTTCCGGCTATCAAACCGGTGGTGTCGCCGGCTTGATCGACTACGACGTCACCGGTTTGCACAGCCGTTCCAGTGACAGCACCAGCCGCTACGCCTCGGCCAATACCGAACTCGGCTTCAATGCCGGTGACTGGATCGTGCGCAGCCGCCAGGTGCAGACCTGGCAGGACGACGTGTCCACAACGACTCATATTGCGGCCTACGCCCAGCGGACTTTCGCCAGCCAGGAAGCGGTGTTGCAGGCGGGTCAGATCAACCTCTACAACCCGGTGCTCGCCGGTGCGCAGATCACCGGCGTGCAAGTGCTGAATGAACAAGCCCTGCAGGTCGAAGGGCAAAGCGCGGTCATTGAAGGGATCGCCAACAGTCAGGCCCAGGTCGAGGTCCGGCAAAACGGTTCGCTGATCCATTCCACGGTGGTACCCGCCGGCCCGTTCGTGCTCACCAACGTGCGGCGGCTCAACACGCGTTCCGACGTGGAAGTCACGATCAAGGAGACCGATGGCAGCGAGCGCCGTTTTACCGTGCCGGCCGCGATGTTGGGGGTCAGTTTGCCAGCGCCCGGTTATTCGCTGGGCGCCGGTCAGGTGCGCAGTGTCGGTGACGCTCAGGGAGGCGATCCCTGGGTCATCAGCGGCGGCTGGAGCGGTGCGCTCGCCCCGCAACTATTGCTCAGCGCCGGCCTCACCGGCGCCGCCGACTATCGCGCGGCGGGTGCCAGCGTCGGCCTGTTGCCCTCGCCGTTCACTCAGGTGCAAGCCACGCTGACCGGCGCGGACGCCAGCGGCAGACACGCCAGCCAGGGGCTTCAAGCCGACCTGAGCGTCTCGCATCGGTTGAACGAGCAGTGGGCGCTCAATGCCGGCAGTTCTTACCGAACCCTGGGCTACCGGGAACTGGAGGAGGCAGTGTTCGCCAACACGTCCGACAACAGCCAGTCACGTTACCGCGATCAGCAAAGCGCGGCCCTGTCATGGTCGCATCCATGGCTCGGCGCCTTCAGCAGCGGCTTCAGTCGGTCCAGTTCGTTCGACGGCCAAAGCAGCAGCCGCGCCCTCGCATCCTGGGGCACCAGCATCGCGGGCGTATCCGTCTCGGCGACCGCCGAATGGCAGCTCAGCGGTTCGAACGGCAACGATGACAGCATCTACCTGAACCTCAGCATTCCCCTGGGCGAGAACCGCCGGGCACGCAGCTGGGTGCGCCGTTCCGCCGGCGAATACCGCAGCGGCGTGGGCTTGAGTGAACGGGTCAACGATCAGCTGGGTTACCGGGTTGGCGTCGAACACGACACGCGCGACAAACAGGTGCAATCCACGGCCGGCGTGTCGCTGCTGCCGCGCTACACCCAGCTCGATCTCAATTACACCCGCGCCGATGCCGAGCGCTCCAGCTATCAGGCCAGCGCTCGCGGTGGCGCCGTGCTGCATGGCGGTGGCGTGACGCTGTCGCCGTACCCGGTGAGCGACACCTTTGCGTTGCTGTCGGTCGGTGACATGGGTTCCATCAAAGTGTCGACGCCCAGCGGTCCGGTCTGGACCGACTGGCAAGGTCAGGCGGTGATCCCGCAAGTGACGGCTTATGGCAAAAGCCCGGTGGAAGTCGACACCAAAACCCTGCCGCGCAACGCCGACATTCACAACGGGCTGGCGGTGATTTCGGCCGGTCGCGGCGCTGTCGACAACGTTGAATTCGGCATCACGATGACCCGCCGGGCCTTACTCAAGGCCACCACCGCCAACGGCGCGCCCCTGCCGCGCGGTGCCTCCGTGAACACCGAGGATGGCGAGTTCGTGACCCTGGTGCAGGACGGCGGCCTGGTGTTCTTGCCCAACGCGCTCGACCGCCGTGCGTTGTGGATCAGCGCGCCGGAGCTGGAGCGCTGCGAACTGCGCTTCGAACTGCCCACCGACGCCGACGCCGACGCGTACTACGAAACCGCCCCCGCCAAGTGCCGAGCCCTCTGAGGATGACTTCATGAACCTGTTGCACTTTCTGCTATTGACCCTCGCGCTCCTGGCACTGAGTGGATTCACGCCAGTGGCCTCGGCGTCCATGGACGACTGCCAGTTCAACCTGAGCCAGCCGGTGCTCGATTACGGGCTGATGAACCGGGCGATACGGCCGGATGCCGCACCGGAGCGCAACCTCGGTGAACGCCAGCTCAGCCTGACCTTGAGCTGTGCGCAGCCCATCGACATGAGCCTGTTCTACCGGGCGATGGCCGCGACCGCCGAACGCTTTCACTTTGCCGAACGCGGCAGCTATCAGATGCGTATTCGCGATGCCGTGCTCGATGGCCAATCGGTCGAGATCGGGTTGATTGCCGGGGTCGGTCAGCCGCCGGCAGAAATGGCGTCGAGCCTGATCTGGCGACCGGAGCACGGGATCGTCCCGGTGCAGGCCGGCGTGGCGGTGCAAGGACGCAGTTTCTCGGCGCAGCTTCAGCTGACGGCCTGGGTTCAAGAGCAAGGCATGCAGGTGCGTGACGCGGTGACCTGGGAAGCCTTCGGGGTGTTCGACGCCGTCGCCGCCGGACGCACCCGCGAGGCGACCTTGCGCGCCCGCTTCGCTCCGGCGGCCTGCGAGCCGGTGCTGTCCAACGGCGGCGTGGTCGACTTCGGCACCCTGTCGAAAAAAGACCTGCACGCAGACCAGGACACACGCCTGCCGCCCAAGTCGTTGACGCTGAGGGTCGGCTGCGACGCGCCGACGTCCTTCGCCTTGATCATGCACGACAACCGCTCAGGCTCGGCGATGCTCGATAGCGAGATCGACTACGGCCTGGGCAAGGACGGCAGCGGCAACAGGATTGGCCGTTTTTCACTGCACGTCGACCCGGCCGACGCCAATGCCGACGGCTTCGCCCGCCTTTATCAAACCCACTCCAGCATCGCCGGCACAGCCTGGAACACCGGCAGCGCCAACCCGATCGCTATCGGCAAAAGCCGTTACCTGGCGTTCACCGACAACGACGGCAGCAGTGCCGGCCCGGTGCTGATCCAGAACCTCAGCACCACCGTGACCGTCGACGCCGTTATCGCCCCCACCCACAGCCTGGACCTGAGCCGCGCCCTCGAGCTCGGTGGCGCGGGGGCGCTCGAGATTATTTTACGGTTACACCCACCCCC
>NZ_JASCOM010000197.1:0-11085 GCF_029959925.1 Pseudomonas sp. PS02303 | reverse complement strand
GGCTCGCTCCCACAGGATCGCGGTCATCTGTGGACTATTTTCACTGCAAGCCGCTCCCACCTTGAAATGCGGTCCACTGTGGGAGCGAGCCTGCTCGCGAAAAATCTCAAGCCGTGCGCGGTTTGCGCCCTGAAACAAAATGACTCACATCATTGAACCCTGGCGTCGACGAATGCCCCGGCGTGACCAGCGAATCAATAAACGCCTCGTCTTCAGCCGTGATCTTCACCGCCAGCGCCTTGGTGTACGCATCCCATTGCTCCTCGGTGCGCGGTCCGACAATCGCCGATGTCACGGCGCTGTTGTTCAACACCCAGGCAATGGCGAACTCGACAATGCCCACGCCACGTTGCTGCGTGTACCGTTGAATCTGCTGGGCAATACGCAACGACTCCACTCGCCATTCGGTTTCCAGAATGCGTTTGTCAGCGCGACCGGCGCGGCTGTTGGCGTCCGGTTTCACGTCCAGTGCATATTTGCCGCTGAGCACTCCGCGCGCAAGCGGACTGTAAGGCACCACGCCCAAACCATAATTTTGCGCGGCCGTGATCTGCTCGGTCTCGGCCTGACGGTTGACGATGTTGTACAGCGGCTGACTGATCACCGGCCGATCAACACCCAACTGATCCGCCACCCGGATCACCTCGGCAATCCGCCAGCCACGGTAGTTCGACAGGCCCCAGTACCGGATCTTGCCCTGGCGAATCAGATCGCCAATCGCCGACACGGTCACTTCCAGCGGCGTGTTGTGGTCTTCGCGGTGCAGGTAATAGATGTCGAGGTAGTCAGTGCCCAAACGCGTCAGGCTGGCATCAAGGCCATTGAAAATATGCTTGCGGCTCAACCCGCTGCGGTTCGGCACACCGTCCACCGGGCCAAAGCCGACCTTGGTCGCCAGCACCCATTCGTGACGGTTGCCGGCAATCGCTTCGCCGACGATCTCTTCGGAACGGCCGCCGGTGTAGACGTCCGCGGTGTCGATGAAATTGATGCCCTGGTCCCAGGCCTTGTCGATGATCCGCAGGGAATCTTCGGTACTGGTCTGTTCGCCGAACATCATGGTGCCCAGGGTCAGGGTCGACACCTGTAAACCCGAATGACCCAGCGTGCGATAACTCATGAGGAAATCCTTTTACCGTGGGAAAGCTTCAATCAAATACCAGAACGCCTGCGCGTCGAAAAGTGAATTTATACGCAAAGTGCATGACAACGTTCTTGCAGAAACGCTTGCAACACCTTGACCCGCTCTGAGACCTGCACCCGATGCGGGCACAGCAAATTGAACGGCACGCTTTCGCCTTGCCAGTCATCAAACAGCGTCACCAGCCGCCCGGCCTGCACATCGGCGGCGACATCCAGCCAGGCTTTATAAGCAATGCCATACGCCGCTCAAGCCTTGGGTTTGAGGCTTGAGGGCCTGTTCACCTCCCGCCAGCGCGGCCAGGGCCAGACGCACGCTTTCCAGATAACGCCGGCCTTCCTCGGTCAGGCGCATGCTGCGCGTGGAGCGCGCGAACAGGCGGATGCCGAGGCGGGTTTCCAGGCGTTTGAGGGCGATGCTGGCAGCGGCAGGGGTGAGTTCCAAAGTACGGGCGGCGGCGGAGATGCTGCCGGAGTCGGCGGTGCGAACGAAGATCTCCAGGTCGAGGATCGAGCTCATGGGTAAAAATCCTTTGAAGATCTGGCATCTTTGAACGTGAATTTTGATTGATTGCCAAATCCTACGCATCAGATCAACGCACATAAACCCTCATGACCATTTGTCGCCACTGTCAGTTCTGACAGTAGCCGCCATTGCCGTTCCGTTATTTGATCGCTCCGACCACCGTCCAGCGCACCGGAGCCTCAGACATGACCACCGCCCAATCCCCCGACAACGCCTTCCTCGTGCTGGATCGTCCGCGAGTACTGGGCGCTACCCTTCCGGTTGTAGACGCAGAGATCGGCGTCTCGCTGGTGATCTATGACCTGGTCATCGATGGCTTGGGCGCGACCGTCAATGTGGATCCGCCGTTGTCGGGCACGGTCGATCCGGGGGATGTGATTGAGCTGTGGCTGGAGGGCGACACCACGTTCCTGGACAGTGAAATCATCACCGATGTGAATGCCATCACCACATTGCGCATCCCCAAGGGCCGCTTGCAGCCCGACCGCTTCAACTTGCTTTTTTACACGATCCTGCGCGGCAGTCAGAACATCGGCACGTCCCTGTCACTGATCATGCTCTACAACAAGATCCGGCCCGGCCTGAAAGACACCCGCCCCGAAATCGACGGCCATTCCGAGCTGGCATTGTTGCTCCCCGACGAAATCCGCAACGGCGTCGGCGCCGATTTTGTCAGTGCGCAGGTGTGCGTGTCCTATCCGTACTGCCGAGCTCACGACACGATCACCTTGAAATGTAACGGCGAGATCATGACCCACCAGGTTCGCGCGGATGAGGCGCCACAGCCGCCGAATCCTGGTTCGCCGAACCCGATTACCGCGTGTTTTACGGTCACCCGTGCCTATCTGGAGCGCGCCATAAGACCAGGCGGCAAGCTCGATTTTTCCTACACCGTCACCGACCAGCTCGGTAACACGCCAGACACCGACGCGGTGTGGTCGGCGTCGCAAACCGTGGACGAAGACCTGGCTGGCACTCGTCTGAAAGCACCGATCCTGCTGGAAAGGATGGAGGATTATCCGGGGGATGATTCCACCCTGATCGAGTTGGAGAAGCTGGCCGGTGGACCGCTGCTGGTGATTGTCATCACCACCGACCACCGTTTCCTGCCGGGCGACACCATTGAAGCAACCTACACGGCGAAAGTACCCGGACAACCGGTGGACGTGGTAGTGCCGGTAAGCGGGGTGGTCGAGGCCGATCCGTTCGGGCAGAAGAAGCCTTGCATACTGCAGGTGCCGAACGACAAGGTCATCGCCCAGAGTGCGGTGACGATGGTGTATACGCTGAAACGGGGTGGGGCGGTGATCGCTACTTCTGCAACTGCTGTGGCACGAGTGATCGGTGAAAGCCCGATTACCCTGGATACGCCAGTCCCTGCCGCCAATCCGGTCGATCCACTCGCTTACCCGCAAGGTGTGACGGTTCAGGTCGCCTATGCGGCCTCGCTGCCGGGGGATCAGGCGAGTCTGGTCCTGCTCAACGCTGTGCCGGGTGAACCGCTGTTTCCGGTGTTGCCGCTCGATTCGAACCATCGGGCGACGTTTACCCTGGATGCGTCGTTTCTCGGGGCGTGGCATGGCAAGGTGCCGCAATTGCGTTGGGAACTGGTACGTGGCGGGCAGTCGATTGCCCAATCGTTACCGTTGATGCTGACGGTCAACCGGATTTTAGATGGGGATGCACGGTTGCCGAGACCGGTGATCGCCGGTCAGGCGGGTCTGGAGCTGGATGTTATGAAGCTTGTGGCCACCGATACCTTGAGCGTTGCGCAATGGCTTTTGCAGGTGGCGGGACAGTTCGTCTGGTTGCGCTATGACGGGTTTGACCAGCAGGGTAGCCCAGTGAATTTCGTGCGGCAGGGGCAAGCCCATCAGTCCGCCTCGGGGTTTACCACGCTGGCGCCGGTTGAGTGGTTGAAAGCCCTCGGGAGCGGCACGGAGGTGACGGTCACGTTCAAAGTGAACTTCGCCAAACAGGCTGATGAAGGTGCTGCGGTGACCTTCCTGCTGCGTAGCTACAGGGTTACCGCACACCCGGCATTAGTAGTCGATACCACTCCTCTTGTCTTGAGGGGGGAAAATATCTCGATTGTCGGCACATCACTCCCATGGGTTCCCACAGGGGACTACCCGGCTGACACTTTCGAGCGGCGTTTCGCAAGCGGCGGTGTGCCCCCTATAACCTTTGAATCTTCCAACGTGCAGATCGCCTCGGTCGACAGGAACAGCGGAATGATACGAAGTGAGGGGAATGGAATAGCCACCATCACCGTTTCCGACAGTGCAGGCCAAACAAGGGAGATCCTGGTGACTTGCTTCAACGTCACCCAATACATCTATAACCCAACGCCTCTCACTTGGAATGCCTATGAATCATGGCGAACCTCACAAGGCGCTTCTTGGCCTATAAACAACGACTCGTTAGTGCATGATCATCTTCTCAACATGAAATATACCCTTACCATTACTCAAAACTATTGGAGCGGTCCCCGTGAAGTTATTCCTCCGTATAGTGGGTCTGTCGCGGGGTATTGGCTGGAAACAAGGCGGTGGGAAGGCTATTACAAGGCTGAGATCGACAAAACTTTTCCGGGGCTGGCCTATATATAACCCCAGTCAATGACTAGTAACTAAAGTTCATCCACCACCGTCGCTTCCCCTCCAGGGGAGGCGGCTGAGGCTGTTCCTCAACCAAGCGTTTTTCAGAGACGTGGGGATAGATTTGTTTAGAAGAAAAAGGGAGCGCGCCCAAGTCCACCGCTTGTCGGGAACCCCTTCCTACCTGTTATTTCTGACAGTAGCCACCACCATTACTTCAGGCCTTAATTGACTCCGTCACTCAAACCCTCGACAGGAGTCAACATCATGTCTGTTCAACCCGACTACACCCCTTCGCCAGCACCCGTATTCAAGAAAGCCGTGACGGGTTCAAGCCGCCTGAAAGTCATGGGCGTGCGCTCAAGTCCCCACCTGTTTGGGCTGTCTGGTACGTCACGTGTACTGCGCGCCTTTGATGCCCTTACCGGGGAGCCAGTCGTTGCGCAGTGGAAGTACGCGACTGACAGTGATTGGACAACGGCCCACACCTGGCGCGATACCCAGCAACAGGCACTGCATGTTCGCGTCGGCGACGATCAGGTCATCCTGAATTCGGCGAACATTATTGGCAGTTGGGGCGCCTTCGTCGCGCGTACTGATGACGGGGGCCTCGTCGGCTGGGGGCATCCGGATTTGGGTGCAGCGATCCCTGCGGACACTGCGCCCCCGAATGACATCACTGCTGTCAGCGCCACTTCCAGCGCTTTTGCCGCCCTTCGAGCCGATGGAACGGTGGCGGTTTGGGGCGACGCGGGCGCTGGCGGGAATATGGGCGGTATCAGTTCTTCGGATTTTGTTGAGGTCAGCGGTGGCAAAAGCGCGTTCGCCGGTATAAAAAACACTGGGCAAGTGGTGGCCTGGGGACAGGGTAGCGAAGTGCCCGAGTCCATCGGCGCGCTGAGGGACATTGTGCAGTGCGTGGGCAGTGACGGTGTATTTGTCGCACGACGGGAAACCGGGCATTTGGTGGCTTGGGGCAAACCTGACACCGGTGGAACGCTGCCGCCCGAGATCGCGATGCTTTCCGACTTCAAAACCTTCCTCGGCACCCAATATGCTTTTGCTGCATTGCGCGCAAAGGGCAGTCTCGTCGCCTGGGGCCGGAGTACCGGGGGAACCCTGCCGGCACCCATTGCCTCACTGACCGATGTCAACGAACTGTGCTGCGCCAATCAGTTCGCCTTTGCTGCAACGCGTTCCACCGGCCAGGTTGTGGCCTGGGGGCACCAAATGGGGGGTGGCACCATCGGCAACCCAGAAATAGAGGCCCGGACTGATATTGAAGTAGTTTGCTGCACCTTTTCCGCATTTGCTGCTCTTTGCACTAACGGTCAGGTTGTCGCTTGGGGAGATGGCTCAGCTGGTGGCGAAATACCTGCCGATATTGCACAACGGCGCGACATTGTTCAGGTGGTTGGCTCGTCGGCAGCCTTTGCAGCCCTGTGCAAGGATGGCAGCGTTGTGGCCTGGGGGAATAAAAGCTTGGGGGGCGATACATCTGCGGTGGAAAGCCGGTTGACCGATGTACGAGCCATTTACGCCAATAGTACCGCGTTCACGGCGCTGACCTCGGACGGCCGCGTGGTGACTTGGGGGAGCGCTCAAACGGGCGGCGACAGCAGTCCGGTGCAAGAACTGTTGGATGGCAAGGTTTCCTATCAGGTGCAAGCGGGTTAGTCAGGGCTGTTGCAACAGCCGTGATGAGTAAGTAATAAACGGAGATGTTTAACAGACATCTCCAGACACTCTCTCGGACTACACAACCTTGCGCCGTTGCCTACGACTGCGCCAGAATCCGCCGGCTTGTGCGTCTTGGGCCTGGGTTTTATCGTTTGTCCCGTCGCTGAATATCAGTGATCGGGTTTGGTAGCCCGGCAATTAGGCGCATATAGCCACCGTTTACAGGCCTCTTCAGGTCTCTGTTTTTATGGTGGCCATGCGCAGGGCTCCTTCGGGGGCGCCGGGTCCTAATTGCCGGTCTACCAACCCGCGTATGGCCACCACCTTTCGTTTGGTAGCGAGGGTGAGGGCTCCTTAATTTCAATTAGGAGTTTCATCTATGTTCAAACCAACACCAAACCCACCCGAAGCGGACGACGTTTCCCCCTACGAATCCACCGATTCCAAAAAACTCAACGACGCCGCCGAACGAGCGCTCGACTTTCACTTCCCATCCAATGCCGACATCAAGGCCACCCCGCGAACCCGCAGCACCCTGTTTTCCGTAGACCCCGAAGCCACGACCGAAACCCTGGCGGTGTATCTGGTCGAGACGCTGGCGTCGGTCGATGTGATGGTTCATCAGTTGGTGGATCATCTGGCGGGTGAATCGCGTTATGCGCTGTTGGGTATTTCCAACAGCATTATGACGGCGGAGATCACGGCGAATCGGCTGCTGGATAACGTTGGCCCGCAGGGCTAAAGCCAATTTCGAAGAGGGCACATACTCGTGGCGAGGGAGCTTGCTCCCGCTCGGCTGCGCAGCAGTCGTACATCCGGTATCTGCGGTGTACCTGAAAGGTCGCGGTTGCAGCTTTTGGAGCTGCTTCGCAGCCCAGCGGGAGCAAGCTCCCTCGCCACAACAGCCTGAGTGTTCACAAAAGTGTGTCTGGCCACATAAGAGCTGTGTGCACACGCGAAATAAGAAACGGCCCGAAAGGGCTTTTTTTTGTTGATCGGAAGGGACGCGGAGCGTCCCGGGCTGCATTCCCACGCGGAGCGTGGGAACGATCATCTGTAACGCCTTACACCCGCAAGGTGCGCGTCATGCGCAGAGCCAACAAGCTCCCGCACACAATCACGCCCGCCAGCAGATAAAGCGCGGCATCGGTCGAGCCGGTGCTGTCCTTGACCCAACCCACCAGGTACGGGCTCAGGAAACCCGCCATCTGTCCCATGGAGTTGATCAGCGCCAGACCACCCGCCGCCGCGCCCGCGCTCAACATCGCTGTCGGCACTGGCCAGAACATTGGCAAACCGGTGAGGGCGCCCATGGTGGCGATGGTCAAACCGAGAATCGCGATGGCCGGTGTTGTGGCGAAGTTCACGGCAATCAGCAAGCCCACCGCGCCCATCAGCATCGGCACCACCAAATGCCAGCGTCGTTCTTTGCGCAGGTCTGCCGAACGCCCAACCATCAACATGAACAGCGCCGCCAGCAGGTACGGAATCGCGCTCAACCAACCAATCACCAGGTTATCGCTGAAGCCCAGGTTCTTGATGATCGATGGCAGCCAGAAGTTGATCGCGTAGACGCCGCTCTGGATGCAGAAGTAAATCAAACCGAAGGCCCAGATCGCCGGGTTCTTGAACACGGCCAGCAGCGAGTCAGTAGCGGTTTTCGGTTTGTTGGCCAGATCGATGGCGTGGTCGGCTTCCAGCACCGAGCGCTCGAACGGTGTGAGCCACTTGGCATTGGCGTAACTGTCGCTCAGCAGGAAATAGGCAAGGGCGCCGAGGATCACGGTCGGGATGCCTTGCAACAGGAACATCCACTGCCAGCCCGCCAAACCGCCTTGGCCCGCGGCGAAGTGGTTGAGGATCCAGCCGGAGAACGGGCTGCCGAGCAGGCCGGACACCGGGATCGCCGACATGAACAGCGCCATGATGCGGCCACGGCGGAAGGTCGGGAACCACTGCGAAAGATACAGCACCACGCCCGGGAAGAACCCGGCTTCGGCCGCGCCGGTGAACAGGCGCAAGGTATAGAACTCGGTCGGGGTAGTGACGAACAGCAGGCAGGTCGACAGCGTGCCCCAGACGATCATCATCAGCGCGATCCAGCGCCGTGGGCCGAATTTGGTCAGGGCCAGGTTGCTCGGTACGCCGCACAGCACGTAGCCGATGAAGAAGATCCCGGCCCCGAGGCCGTACACGGTTTCGCTGAATTTCAGCGCGTCGAGCATCTGCAGTTTGGCGAATCCAACGTTGACCCGGTCGAGGTAGTTGAACAGGTAGCAGATGAAGATGAAGGGGATCAAACGCAGGGTAATGCGTTTGTAGACGGCGTTTTTGTCGTCAACGATGGCCTGGGTAGCGGCGGCGCTCTGTGACATGGCGGGCTCTCTCTTTATTATGATTTTTTGCGATGCGCAGGGTAACGTTGATCGCCCAGAGAGTCTCGACCACCCTCGGGGTGGCTGTCTTTGTGCCTGAGCACAGGGTTTGCGACCCAGCCCTGTGCGGGTGAACAACCTGTCCCATCACCCGTTAAAGGATCCCGATATGTTCGAACTCGATCACGACCTGGCCCAGGACATCGTCGACCGGGCGATGGCCATCCTGCCGTACAACGTCAACGTGATGGACAGCCAGGGATTGATTCTCGGCAGCGGCGAGCCGGAGCGCATCAACACCCGCCATGAAGGCGCGCAGTTGGTGTTGGCCAATGGGCGCGTGGTGGAGATCGATGCGCAGACGGCGATTCACCTCAAAGGCGTGCAGCCGGGGATCAACTTGCCGTTGCTGCTCGATCAGCGCTTGATCGGTGTGCTGGGCATTACCGGCGAGCCGGAGCAACTGCGCACCTATGCCGAGCTGGTGCGGATGACCGCCGAAATGTTGGTCGGCCAGCGCAATCAGCAGGCCGAGCAGCAATGGCGGCGTCAGCGTTGCGATGATCTGCTGGCATTGCTGTTGAGCGAGGCCGGGGATTCGCCGCGCTTGCTGGATGAAGCGCAGCAATTGGGCCTGAAACCGCAAATGACGCGGGTGCCTTATCTGTTCGAGTTGGGCATGGAGCACGGTCCCGGGCAGACGGTGGAGGCGCTCAGTGCCTGGCTGACTTCGCGTTACCCGGACAGCTGGTGCGTGAGTTCGGCCAAGTCTTCGTTGCTGTGGTGTCGGCCGGCGAGTCAGGCGATCGAGAATGAACGGCTGCTGGAAAAACTCGATGGCCTGGGCTGGAACATTTTGCGCATTGCCGTGGGGGGGCAGGCGGATGGGTTGTCCGGGCTGCGTCGTTGTTATCGACGGGTTGGCGACTTACTGGCCTATGGGCGCGATGTGCTGCCGCGTTCGCGCTTGCTCACGCTCACCCGTTATCGGTTGCCGGTGATGCTGTGGCGGCATCGCAACGATGACGCGCTGGATGAATTGCTCAAGCCACTGCGCAAAGTCATCGCCAAGGACGGCAACGGCCAACTGCTGACGACCTTGCGCAGTTGGTGCGAGCACGACGGGCAGAGTCAGGCCTGCGCGGATGCGCTGGGGATTCATCGCAACAGCTTGCGCTATCGGATGGAGCGGATTGCCGAGTTGAGCGGGGTTGATCCGCTGAAACTGGACGGCATGCTCGCGCTCTACCTCGGCGTGCAGCTTTTGCCACAAACGGATGTCCCGTAGCGATCTCAAGGACGCCATCGCGAGCAGGGGTTTTGTGAACACCGCAGGACCAATGTGGGAGCGAGCCTGCTCGCGATGGCGGACCAGCAGCCGCAAAAATGCTGGATCTGAAAACAGGCGTTTTGTAGAAATGAACAACAAACGCCACCCCCGCTTGTGCAGCGGACCGGCGTTATTGTGCGGGGCTGCTGGCAGCATGGAACGCATTGGAACTGGAGAATTCGCATGAAAATCGTGATCGCCCCCGATTCGTTCAAGGACAGCCTGAGTGCCCAGGGTGTGGCCGAAGCCATTGCCCTCGGTCTGGCGCAGGTCTGGCCGGATGCGCAACTGGTCAAATGCCCGATGGCCGACGGCGGCGAAGGCACGGTCGAGTCGATTCTGGCCGCGTGCGAAGGCGAATTGCGCAGGACCCAAGTTCGCGGTCCGCTCGGCATCACCGTCGATGCCGCGTGGGGCTGGTTGCCGCAAACCCACACCGCAATCATCGAAATGGCCGAAGCCAGCGGTCTGCAACTGGTGCCGCCGGGGCAACGTGATGCGTGCATCAGCAGCACCTTCGGCACCGGAGAACTGATTCGCGCCGCGCTCGATGCCGGGGCGCAACGGGTGATCCTGGCCATTGGCGGCAGCGCCACCAATGATGGCGGCGCCGGAGCGATGCAGGCGCTGGGCGTAAAGTTACTGGACGTGCAAGGGCAAGCGCTGGCCCCGGGTGGTTTGGCCCTGGCGCAACTGGCTTGCATCGACCTGAGTGCAATTGATCCGCGCCTGACCGACGTGCGTTTCGACATCGCCGCCGACGTCAACAACCCCCTGTGCGGTCCGCACGGCGCTTCCGCGATTTTTGGTCCGCAGAAAGGTGCGTCGCCCGAGCAAGTCCTGCAATTGGACGCTGCCCTGGGGCACTTCGCCGAGCTGTGCGCCCAGGCGTTGGGCAAGGACGTCCAGCACGAGCCGGGCAGCGGCGCGGCGGGAGGGTTGGGATTTGCGGCCAAGGCGTTTCTGGAGGCGCAATTCAAGGCCGGGGTTGAAGTGGTGGCCGAACTGGTCGGGCTGGCCGAGGCGGTGAAGGACGCTGATCTGGTCATCACCGGCGAAGGCCGTTTTGACGCCCAGACCTTGCGCGGCAAAACCCCATTCGGCGTCGCACGCATTGCCCGGGAGCAGGGCGTGCCAGTGATTGTGATTGCGGGGACGTTGGGTGAGGGTTATCAAGCGTTGTATGAACATGGCATTGATGCCGCGTTTGCCTTGGCCAGTGGGCCGATGACGCTGGAACAGGCCTGTGCCGAGGCTCCACGGTTGTTGCGCGAGCGAGCGAGTGATATTGCCCGTGTTTGGCGGATCGCCAGCCGCAAACCCTGACCAAAATTGTCTGCACACAGGAATCTTGTGGCGAGGGAGCTTGCTCCCGCTGGGCTGCGAAGCGGCCCCAAAATCTACGGCCGCTACGCAGCCGGACGGGAGCAAGCT
>NZ_JASCOM010000196.1:0-11137 GCF_029959925.1 Pseudomonas sp. PS02303 | reverse complement strand
GGCAAGCCTCGCTCCTACAGGTTTTGTGTCGTTCGCCAGTAACACGCAATCCTGTAGGCGCGAGGCTTGCCCGCGAAGGCCACGCCGCTATTTCGGATCTGCCCCAGATTCCAACAGCTGCGCCCCCGGCCCCTGTTCCCCCAGCACATCGCCAAAGTTACGCAACGGACACGCCTCCATCGACAGACACCCGCAGCCGATACAGCCATTGAGCTTGTCCCGCAGCAAGGTCAATTGACTGATCCGCTCATCCAGATCCCGACTCCACTGCGCCGACATCACCTTCCAGTCCGCCGCCGTCGGCGCTCGGTTATCCGGCAAGGCTTTCAGTGCCTCGCCAATCTCCGCCAACGGAATCCCCAGGCGCTGCGCGACTTTGATCAACGCCACCCGCCGCAGCACTTCCCGCGGATAACGCCGCTGGTTGCCCTGATTGCGATTGCTTTTGATCAACCCCTTGGACTCGTAAAAGTGCAGGGCCGTGACCGCCACGCCGCTGCGCGCGGCCAATTGGCCGACAGTGAGTTCCTTGTGCAGATGTTCCGGGGTGATCATTTGAAAAATGCCTCTTGACCTCTAGTTAAGTCGAGGTTTTACCCTGCAAGCCTTCGGATCGCAAGGTCCGGCTTACACGTCAGTGGGGACTCTTCATGCAAGCGCCAGAGAAAAATCGCAGCTTCACCCAGTTGATCGAATTCGAGATCGAACCCCATCAGCAACCCGCGTTGGTGTCGGCCTTGTCAAAGCAGACCGAGCGCCTGGCCCAAGGCTACAGCGGGTTTTTGAGTGCGAGCATCCAGGCCAGCGACGACGGTCGGCGGGTGCTCAACTACCTGCAATGGCAAACTCGCGAGGCGGGGGAAGCTGCGTTTCAGAGCTTTGAAAGCGGCGAGCAGGATTTCTGGCAGCTGATTCGCGCGCATCAGGCGAAAACCGTGACGTTTGGCTCGTTCCAGGTGTTGCACAGTCTGGAACGTAGCCATGACTACGCGCTGCACTGCAATCTGGTGAGTTAAATCGACAATTGCATCAGGCGCTCGCCTTGCACGTTTTCCGTGGGCCGGCGCTTGTTCACCGCCCGTTCGCCGATCTTGATCAGTCGTGTGCGCGTGACGTTGCGGCTCAAGCCCAGCAGGGCAGCGGTGTGCACCTGGTTGTAATGGCTGAGGCGATACGCTGCGCGCAACAACGTGTGTTCGATGGTTAAACGGTATTAGCCAAATTCGATAGCCACTATCGAGAGCGTTGATTTCTGCCCTTCGAAGGGGGCGGGTAGCCTGTGTTCATTGCCCCGAACCCAGATGCCAGGACGCCACCCATGAAACCTCTAATCGCCACTTTCCTGCTGCTCGCGGTCTCCGTTCTTGCCGGATGTGCCAGCCATGTTTCGCCCGAATTGCGACCCTATACCGCTGAAGAAACTCGGGAACTGGCGCTGGAGGATTTGAATCGTCGCGGTTTGTCCTTCGACGAGTACCATGCGAAAAAAGCCGAATTGCTCGGCCTGCCGCAAAAACCGGTCGGTTTCGACAAACATGGCGAGATGAACGCTGAACGTGCTGTACAGCTTCACGGTCGTCCAAGCTGATCTCAAACTGTACCGTTCGAAGTTTCACGTAACTGTCCATGGGTTTCCCCGGGGGCGTGCGATAGGGTCAACACCTGACTGACCCTGATTGGACTGCCGCTCATGACGCTCTCGCTCGATCTGCTGCTGGGCTTCGCCCTGTTTGCCCTCGTCACCTCGATTACCCCTGGCCCGAACAACACCATGTTGCTGGCATCGGGCGTGAACTTCGGCTTTCACCGCACCATTCCGCACATGCTGGGCATCACGTGTGGTTTCTTTGTGCTCGTCCTCGCGGTCGGTTTCGGCCTGGGTGCTGTGTTTCAAACCTACCCGTTGCTCTATACGGTGCTTCGCTACGTCGGCGCGGCGTACTTGCTGTATCTGGCGTGGAAAATCGCCCATTCCGGTCCGGTCTCCGAGAGTGAAAAGGGCGACAGCAAACCCATCAGCTATCTCGGAGCGGCGGCGTTTCAGTGGGTCAATCCCAAGGCGTGGATCATGGCCATCGGTGCCATCAGCACCTACACGCCGATGCAGGGCTACTTCACCAATGTGATCGTGATTGCTGCGGTCTTTGCCTTGATCAATCTGCCGAGCGTCGGCGTCTGGGCCGGTTGCGGCACCTTGTTGCGCAATGTGTTGAAGGATCGACGCTGGTTGCGACTGTTCAACTGGGGCATGGCCCTGCTGTTGGTGGCTTCGCTGTATCCGTTGTTGCTCGAGAGCTTTAGCTGACACATCGCTTCAACCGGTTGGCCGATGCCTGTTAAGCTCGACTTCAGGAGCGTTCCTACGCACTTTTAAATGAAGTTGTCCTTCTTTAACGGCCTCCGATCAGGTATTTCTAACGCACTGAACGGTCAGCGCAGCTCACGAGGCTGCGCTTTGATGTTTCAGTGACGAGCCTCCTGATCCCGGAACATGCTCTGCGAGTCTTCTATGAATAAACGTCCTCTGTATTTTGACTACGCCGCCACCACGCCGGTGGATGAGCGGGTCATCAAGGTCATGGTCGAGTGCCTGGGTTTCAACGGAAACTTTGGCAACCCGGCGTCCAGCTCCCATGCCTTCGGCCAGCAGGCCCGGCAAACGGTCGAGCAGGCGCGGCGCCAGGTCGCCGAACTGGTCGGCGCTCAGGCGGACCAGATTGTCTGGACCTCCGGCGCCACCGAATCGAACAACCTTGCCCTCAAGGGCGTGGCCCAGGCCCGCGGGGTGTCCGGCGGACACATCATTACCAGCCAGATCGAACACAAGGCAATCCTCGACACGGCGAAGCAGTTGCAGGACACAGGCGTTGCCGTGACGTATCTGGTGCCTGACGCCGAGGGCCTGATTACCCCGCAAGCGGTCAGCGAGGCGATGCGCGAAGACACCTTTCTGGTGTCGCTGATGCTGGTCAACAATGAACTGGGCACGGTCAATGACATTGCAGCTATCGGCCAGGTGGTGCGTGATCGTGATGCACTGTTCCATGTCGACGCCGCCCAGGGCGCAGGCAAAGTGGCAATCGATCTTGCCCGCTTGCCGGTGGACCTGATGTCGTTTTCGGCGCACAAGATCTACGGCCCTAAAGGCATCGGCGCCCTGTACGTCGGCCCGCGCGCGCACCAGCGTTTGCTGGCGCAGATTCACGGTGGCGGTCACGAGGGCGGTTTGCGTTCCGGCACCTTGGCGACTCATCAGATCGCTGCGATGGGTGTGGCCTTCGCCTTGGCGGCGGCCGCATTCGACGAGGAAAAAGCCACGATCGTGCGGCTCCGCGAACGCTTGCTCGAGCAACTGCTGAGCATCCCCGGCGTGCGGCTCAATGGCAGCCCGACCCAACGCATTCCTCATACCCTGAGCCTGACCTTCAACGAAGGCGAGTTCAATTCTGCGGCGCTGAGCAGCTCGATCGCGTTTTCTGCGACCTCGGCCTGTAACTCCGCCAGCAATGCCCCGTCCCATGTGCTGCTGGCCCTGGGGCATGACGCCCGCTCGGCGGGTCGCACGATTCGCTTGAGCCTCGGCCGGTTCACCACCGAACAGGATGTCGACCAAGCGGCACAACTGATTAAAGCGGCCTGCGCCAGTGCTCCGGCATTCTGGCAATAAGGCCTGAAAGTGTCGGCACTGATCGGCACTCAACAATAATGATGAAGTGATTAGCAGGAGACATGATGAGTACGCAGCCTTCGATCAATGGATCGGTGCCCCAACGTTTGGCGCAAACCCGCGAGCTGATGAGCCGGGAGGGCATTCATGCCCTGCTGGTGCCGTCGGCCGATCCGCACTTGTCGGAATACCTGCCGGGCTATTGGCAAGGGCGGCAGTGGTTGTCGGGCTTTCATGGCTCGGTCGGCACACTGATCGTGACCCCGGACTTTGCCGGCGTCTGGGCCGACAGCCGTTACTGGGAACAAGCGAGCAAGGAACTCAACGGCAGCGGCATCGAACTGGTCAAGCTGCAACCGGGCCAGCCTGGCCCGCTGGACTGGTTGGCCGAGCAAACCCCTGAAGGCGGTGTCGTCGCGGTAGATGGCGCGGTGATGGCCGTGGCGTCGGCGCGGACGCTGGGCGGCAAACTTGAAGAACGCGGCGCACGTCTGCGCACTGACATCGACCTGTTGAGCGAAGTCTGGAGCGACCGCCCGACGCTGCCGAATGAGCCGATCTACCAGCACTTGCCACCGCAGGCGACGGTCAGTCGGGGTGAAAAGCTCGCGAAATTGCGTGAGGTGTTGAAAGATCGTGGTGCTGACTGGCACTTCATTGCCACCCTGGATGACATCGCCTGGCTGTTCAACCTGCGTGGCGGCGACGTGTCGTTCAACCCGGTATTCGTGTCCTTCGCGCTGATCAGTCAAGAGCAGGCCACTCTGTTCGTGGCCCTGAGCAAGGTCGATGCCGAGCTGCGTGCGGTCCTCGAACAAGACGGCGTGACCCTGCGCGATTACAGCGAAGTGGCCGACGCCTTGCGCGCCGTGCCGAGCGGCGCGAGCTTGCAAGTCGATCCGGCGCGCGTGACGGCCGGTTTGCTGGATAACCTGAACAGCGGCGTGAAACTGGTCGAAGGTCTCAACCCGACCACGTTGGCCAAATCACAGAAAAGCCTGGCCGATGCCGGGCACATTCGTCAGGCCATGGAGCAGGACGGCGCGGCGCTGTGCGAGTTCTTCACCTGGCTGGACTCGGCGTTGGGTCGTGAGCGCATCACCGAACTGACCATCGACGAACACCTGACGGCCGCGCGTACCCGACGTCCGGGTTATGTGTCGCTGAGTTTCAACACCATTGCCGCGTTCAACGCCAATGGCGCGATGCCGCACTACCACGCCACCGAAGAAGAGCACGCGGTGATCGAAGGCGACGGTCTGTTGCTGATCGACTCCGGCGGCCAATACCTGGGCGGTACCACCGACATCACGCGGATGGTGCCGGTCGGTACGCCGACGGATGAGCAGAAACGCGATTGCACGCGGGTGCTCAAGGGCGTCATCGCGCTGTCCCGTGCGCAATTCCCTCGTGGCATTCTCTCGCCTTTGCTCGACTCGATTGCCCGCGCGCCGATCTGGGCTGAAAGTGTTGATTACGGACACGGCACCGGTCACGGCGTCGGCTACTTCCTCAATGTGCACGAAGGCCCGCAGGTCATTGCCTATCAGGCCGCCGCAGCACCGCAAACCGCGATGCAGCCGGGCATGATTACCTCCATCGAACCGGGCACTTACCGACCGGGCCGTTGGGGTGTACGGATCGAAAACCTGGTGTTGAACACCGAGGCGGGCAAGAGCGAATTCGGTGAGTTTCTGAAATTCGAAACCCTGACCCTGTGCCCGATTGACACTCGCTGTCTGGAGCCGTCGCTGCTGACTGACGACGAAAAGCAGTGGTTCAACGCCTACCACGCCGAGGTGCGCCAGCGCTTGAGCCCGTTGCTCGAAGGCGCAGCCCTTGAGTGGTTGAACACCCGGACTGCAGCTATTTGACCGGTTGGAGTTCAGGCGCTGTTTCGAGCGCCTGACTCATGTAGTCGACAAAGGCTTTGACCCTGGCGGATTGGCGACGATTCGCTGGGGACACGGCATGAATCGGCAGCGACTGCGCGGTGTAGTCCTGCAAAATCGCAGTCACTCGCCCGGCGTTCAGATCCTCACTGAACAACCACACCGGCGACAAAGCAATTCCCAATCCTCCCAGCACCATCTCGCGGATCGCCTCTGAGTTGTTGCTTTTTGCATTGCCCTTGATCCGCACCTCATGATGCTGGGCTCCGCTTTCGTAAACCCATAGGTTCTGACTGTTCAGCAGGTTGAATTGCAGGCAATTGTGTCCGCGCAGTTCTTCTGGTGTTTGCGGCTGGCCGTGTTGCTTGAGGTAGCCTGGCGCAGCGACGGTCACTCGGTGGGTGGTGCCTATGCGGCGGGCGATGAGACCGCTGTCGGTCAATTCGCCGATTCTGAACGTGACGTCGAGGCCTTCGCTGACCAGGTCCTGATTCTGGTCACTGAGTTGCAGGTCAATCTGCACCTGGGGGTGTTGTTTCAGAAACTCAGGAAGCCGCGGTGCAATCTGCAATCGCCCGAAACTGACCGAGGAACCGATCTTCAGGTTGCCGGCAACGGTTCCGCGTCCTGAATGAAAACTGTGTTCCGCCGCGTCCACGGCCGCGAGGATTTGTCGACACTCGCTGTAGTACCGCTGACCTTCGTCAGTCAGCGAGAGTTGACGCGTGCTGCGGGAAATCAGCTTCCCGCCCAGTTCAGTTTCCAGCGCCCTTAGCACTTTGCTGATGGTTGGCTGGCTGGTCTGCATCTCCCTGGCAACGGCAGAAAAGCTGCCGCGCTCGACGACCCGGACGAAGATGGCCATTGCATTGAGTTTGTCCATGGGGTTTCTCATTGATGCCAAATGGGCATGGTCACTATAGCGATACAGCGTCTTATCGGCATGAGTGAGTGGGAGGAAGATCGTCCTACCGCCACCTCTGACAGGAATTTGCGAAATGACTGACTCACTTCAAATGCGTGCTCTGATTGTTGATGTGGTCAACGGGCCGTTACGCTTGGTTTCCATCCCGCGACCTGTGCCAGGGCCGGGTCAGGTGTTGGTCAGGATCAAAGCCAGTGGAGTGAATCCGCTGGATGGAAAAATTCGTTCGGGTCAGGCGGCTCATGCGCGTCAGCCCTTGCCAGCGGTGCTGGGCATGGATCTGGCCGGGACGATTGAGGCGTTAGGCGAGGGCGTAAGTGGATGGCTGCCGGGTGATGAGGTCTACGCGATGGCGACCGGAATCGGCGGTGCGCAAGGTTCGCTTGCGCAGTTCGCGGTGGTTGATGCGCGTCTGCTGGCGCACAAACCGGGCAATCTGAGTATGCGTGAGACCGCCGGGTTGCCCCTGGTGTTGATAACCGCATGGGAAGGATTGGTAGACCGGGCTCGAGTGCGTGCCGGTCAGAAGGTGCTGATCCATGGCGGTGCCGGGGGTGTCGGGCACGTGGCGGTGCAAATAGCCCGGGCTTTCGGTGCTGAAGTATTCGCCACGGGCTCTGCGGGTCAGCAGGCAATCATCGAAAGCTTCGGTGCGACGTTTATCGACTACCGCAAGTCTTCGGTTGAGGACTATGTGGCGGAGCACACGGGGGGAGAGGGGTTCGATATAGTCTATGACACGGTGGGCGGTGAAACGCTGGATGCTTCCTTCAAGGCTGCTCGGGTCTACGAGGGGCATGTGGTGAGCTGTCTCGGATGGGGGCAGCACAGTCTGGCACCGTTGTCGTTTCGGGCCGCGACTTACTCCGGAGTGTTTACCTTGTTGCCTTTATTGACTGGCAAGGGCGGCGAGCACCACGGACAGATCCTTCGGGACGCCGCGAAGTTGATTGAGGCCGGTAAGCTGAAGCCGTTGCTTGACCCGCGGCAGTTCACATTGCAAACCGCCGAGGCCGCCCATGAACTGCTCGCTGGTGGAGCGGCTCAAGGTCGTTTGGTCATCGAGATTTAACGCAGGGACTCAAGGACGAAGTCCAGTCGATCCTGACCGAAGAACATCTGATCGCCGATAAACATGCACGGTGCGCCGAATACACCGCGCTGGACCGCTTGCTCGGTGTTGTCCTTGAGAGCGGCTTTGACGTCCTCATCGGCGGTAAGGGCCAGTACTTCGTTTGGATCGAAACCATTTCGCGTCAGCACGGCTGCAACAGTCGCCGGATCATCGAGGCTGCGTCCTTCGACCCAGAGTGCGTGGAACAGACAATCGATAAACGCTTGGAAGCGTTCGGGATGACGTAATTGCATACCGGTGACGGCGCGCATCAGCATCAGGGTATTGATAGGGAAGTGCGGGTTGAACTTCAGCGGCACGCCGTATCGTTTGGCGTAGCGGTCCAGGTCCTGAAACATGTAGCGACCTTTGGCCGGAATGGTTGCCGGTGAAGCGTTGCCCGTGGCTTTGAAGACCCCGCCCAGCAGCATGGGTTTGTAGACCAGCTGGCTGTCGGTCTGCTCGCAGATCTTCGGTAATTGGGTATACGCCAGGTAGGTGGCGGGGCTGCCTAAATCGAAAAAAAACTCCACGGTTTTGCTCATGGTCGGTGCGCTCTGCTTATTGTTGTAGGGGAGGAGGGCTTACCAGCGTTCGTTCCAGGGGCGCAGATCCAGCTCGAAAGTCCACGCGTCCCGGGGCTGGCTGTGCAAGTACCAATAGTTCTCGGCGATGTGCTCGGGATTGAGGATGCCGTCCTCGTCCTTGGTCGCGTACTTTTCCGGAAAACTGTTGCGGATGAAATCAGTATCGATGGCGCCGTCGACGACGACATGGGCAACGTGAATATTCATCGGCCCCAGCTCGCGGGCCATGCTTTGAGCCAGTGCGCGAATCCCGTGCTTGGCGCCGGCGAAGGCTGCAAATCCTGCCGCTCCGCGCAAGCCAGCGGTGGCGCCGGTGAACAGAATCGTGCCGCGTTGGCGCTTGGCCATCCGCTTGGCCACTTCACGGGCATTGAGAAAACCTGAGAAACAGGCCATTTCCCAGATCTTGAAATACTTGCGGGCAGTTTCTTCGAGAATGCTGCACGGCACATTGGCGCCGATGTTGAAAACAAACGCTTCGATGGGGCCGATCTCGGTCTCAATCTGCTCGACCAGCGCAATCACATCCTCTTCCTTACGTGCATCACAGGCAAATCCGTGGGCGTCACCGCCATTGGCCTTGATTGCATCGACCAATGGCTGGAGTTTGTCCGCGCTACGACGAGTGACGCAGGCAATGAAACCTTCCTGTGCAAAACGCTTGGCAATCGCGCCGCCGGTGGCATCACCGGCGCCGACAACCAGTACGACCTTCTTATTATTCATGGGTAGATCCCTTTGATGAACGATCGTTAACTGAACGAACGTTATGCTAGGATTTGGCATGCGTCAAGACAGTCAATCCTGAGGGCAAGGCAATGCGTTACTCGGCCAATCACAAGCTGGAAACAAGAGAGAAACTGCTGACAAGCAGCGCGGTGTCGGCCAAAAAGTCCGGTTTTTCCACGGTAGGCGTCGACGGGCTGATGAAGGCGATCGGCTTGAGTGGTGCTGCTTTCTACAGTCACTTTTCGTCGAAGGACGAACTGTTCGCTTCGATCGTTGAACGCGAGTTGCGCCAAAGCCTGGAGCGTTTGGGTGCTGATCAGGATTGCGACAGGCTCGAACGTTGCCTGAAGCATTATCTGAGCATGGCCCATGTCGAGCACCCGGAGTCCGGTTGCGCATTACCGGTATTGGGAGCCGAAATTGCTCGTTCAGATATCGCTGTTCGCCAGGAGGCGGAGGTCTGGATTTGTCGGCTGCAGGAGCGTTGGGCAAGTATTCTGGAAAGCGACAGTCTGGCGTGGGCGATTCTGTCGCAATGCATCGGTGCCTTGGTCGTGGCGCGAATGCTGGCCACTCCCGGCATCCAGCGCACCGTGCTGAAGTCCAGTTACGATGAGATTGGCCGCCAGATTGCCGGGCGGCATCAACCTATTTGCAAATGACGATCATGCTTCGGCTGGTATAGCCGGCAGGGTTGAGACCAAATGGATAATCACCTGGTTCTTCCACGGCATCTCCCGACTTGGCGATGACCTTGTAACCCTTGGGCGCGCACGAGTTGGCGGCGCTGGTGTAGCACTTGTCCCAGGATGACGAAAGCCCTGAACAATTGATATGCAGCCCTTTCTTGCCATGTTTGACTTGTGTTTTCGATGTCGCCGCGCAACCCGCAATTGCGAGTACGGCAATCAATAGCAAAATTCGTTTCATTACTGTCCTTATAGCGCTCCCGGATCTCGCGCCCGGGTGTGGCTGCATTCGCTTTCGATTGAAGCGTTCTGATATCCCTATCCTGAAAAATCCTTGGATGACATTCGGTTGCGGGCCTAAACATGGCCTAATTGAGCGGCAAATACCAGACCTGCGTCAAATCCTGTATCAATCCGCCGCGACCGCGGGCTTGGCAGCACTTCCCATGGTCATGGTCGCCCCCACGGAAGCCAGAATGATGCACATGATCGCCATCCACTGTGACAGTGTGAGGTATTCGTGGAGAAACAGCAGACCAGACAGCGCGCCAATAGCCGGTTCAATGCTCATCAATGTGCCGAAAGTCCGGGTTGGCATTCGGGTGAGCGCGACCATCTCCAGCGTATAGGGCAGGGCGGTGGACAGAAGGGCGACAGCGATGGCCACGGGGATCAATGACGGAGTCAGCAGGGCGGCACCGGCATGGACGATGCCGATAGGCGCGACGAACAGTGCGGCAATCATCACTCCCAACGCTGCGGTCTGTACGCCATTGTCGGCGCCGGCCTTCTGGCCGAACAGGATGTACAGCGCCCAGCACACCCCTGCACCCAAGGCATAACTGGCGCCTGCCAGGTCGATTCCCGCACTTGTCGCTCCTGTCGGTATCAATAGCAGCAAGCCGATAGCCGCCAAGGCAATCCACAAAAAGTCGATTGCGCGGCGTGAGGCATAGATAGCCACCGCCAGTGGCCCGGTGAACTCCAGGGCGACGGCAATACCCAGGGGGACGGTGCGCAAAGACATATAGAAGAGGAAGTTCATGCCGCCCAGTGCCATCCCGTAGACGATAACGGTACGCAAGGACTTTGCGGTGAGCTTCGCCCGCCATGGGCGCAACAGGATCAGCATGATCACGCTGGCGAAGAGCAGCCGCAGGGTGGTGGTCCCCTGAGCGCCGATAATCGGGAACATGCTTTTGGCCAATGAGGCGCCGGACTGGATCGACGCCATGGCTATTAAAAGCAGGCCCACCGAGAATAGGGTCGAGACGAGGCTGCGGGGATGGTCATTCATAGCGTGGCATCGTCCGAAGTGGGAAGCGAAAGTGTTGTTCTATGGTTTGGGCAATATATTGCGCATTCGCGACGGTCGCGTCTATATATAAGCAGCGATTTTGGGCAACCTGATAGAAAAGCCAAATCAGGGGTTGACGGCAGATTCTGGAAGTCTATAATTCGCCCCACTTCCGGCGCAGTCGAAACGGAAAACTCCTTGGTAAACAAAGAGTTACGCAGTTTTCGACAGCGAGTT
>NZ_JASCOM010000195.1:0-11196 GCF_029959925.1 Pseudomonas sp. PS02303 | reverse complement strand
CGCGATAGCGGTCTTTCAGTCAAACAGAGGCTGGATGTGCCGACGCTATCGCGAGCAGGCTCGCTCCCACATTGGGACTGTGCAGGGTCAATAAATCCCGGGGATCAACCGCCAACTCCGGGCGCAATAAGCCTCATATTCATTCCCGAACTGCGCCTTCAATAACGCCTCTTCCGAATGAATCCGCGCAATCAGCGGAATTACCGTCAGCGCCGCAAGCAACAGCCCGACCCCCGAGCGAAACGCCAGGGCCCAGCCCACGGCGATGACCAGCATCCCCAGGTAACTGGGGTTGCGCAAGCGGCGATAAATCCCTTCGGTGACCAGACGGTGCCCCGGTTGAATCGCCACTAACCCGCTGAAACGCTTGCCCAGGACAAACACCGGCCACATCCGCAGCGTGCCGCCGACGATGAACAGCAATGCCCCCAACCAGCGCACATCCTCGCCACCGAAGGTCCAGACGTCGATCCGATCAGTGTAGGCCGGCAGAAATCCGCTCAGTAATCCGATGACGCCGAACGCCGGCAACACCCAGCGATTGGTCCGATCTTCACGTTCGCCGGAGCTCAGATTGACCTCTGTGAACAACGAGGCAACCGCCATCGCCAAGGTTGCAATGGCCACGACCACCAGCGAGCCATGGGCAAAAAACGCCGCAAACCCGCCCATTCCCCACACCGCGAGACCGAGGTAGGCGAGGGTGGAAACGATGGCGAAAAACGCCAGCCGGGCCGAGATTTTCATGGGCACCCATTCCCGCTTTGCACCGATGTCTTCAGTGTAGATGTTCATGCCGATTCGCCGGTTTGGGCTGGCGTCAGGAAACGTTTCGGTCAGGCAAAAGCAGAGGTGCATGGACCGTTTGAATCGGGTCTGCGAGAAAACCCTGGAAGGGGCTGGTGATTCCGATTCACTGGGATGATTTTTTCGAGCCGCTCGACGAGGGGTCGCCCCCGATGCCTGCGTGGATGGACCCCTTCGAGGTGGCGATGCCAAGGTTGATGCCGCTGGTCCAGGCCGATGGCGTGGCCCTGTGATTAATGCCGCTGTATAAAACGGTCGACCTGCGAGCAGCGCTTCCCCCGCGCTGACGCTTACGCCGTCATCTGCGACCTGGCATTACGCCGAATGACCTGCGGCGGTTGGCCGAACGCCCGGAGGAAGGCTTCGCGCATGCGGCGGCGGTCGGTGAAGCCGGCCTCGGCGGCGATCTGGTCGAGGGTCAGCCGTCCGCGCTCGAGCATTTGCCGCGCCGCCTCCAGGCGCAGATTTTCGATGGCCTTGGCCGGGGACTGCCCGGTCTCGGCGCGGAAGGTGCGGCTGAATTGTCGTGGGCTGAGGCGTGCCACTTCCGCCAGTTGCTCCACCGATAACGCCGATGTCAGGTGTTCCCGGGCGTAGCCGAGGACGGTCTGAATGCGGTCGGATTTGGGCTCCAGTTCCAGCAAGGCCGAATGCTGCGACTGACCACCCGCGCGGCGCTGGTACATCACCAGTTTCTGCGCCACCGAACGGGCCAGGTCGGCGCCATGATCCTTTTCAACCATCGCCAGCGCCAGGTCGATGCCCGCGGTCATGCCGGCGGAGGTCCAGATGGAACCGTCGACCACGTAAATACGATCATCTTCCACTTTTATCGAGGGAAACCGCGCTTGCAGGTCCCGCGCATAGGCCCAATGCGTGGTGGCCCGCCGTCCGTCGAGCAGGCCGGCCTGGGCCAGCACGAATGCCCCCGAGCAGATCGACGCGGTGCGCCGGGCGGTTTTCACGCTGTCGCGCAGGTACGCCAACACACCCTCGGGCGCCTGCTCGAGAATCGAATCGCCGCCGACCACGATGACCGTGTCGAACACCCGCTCATCAAACGCCTGGGTGCCGACACTCAAGCCGCCGGAAGCCCGCAGGGAGCGACCCTCCTCAGAGATCACGCTGACTTCGTAAAGCGCTTCGCCAGCGCTGAAGTTGGCGTATTCGAACACCGGCATCGCCGCCAACGCCATGGACTGGAACCCCTCGAAAACCACGAACGCCACGGAAGTCATGATGGTGCCCTCAAAAGCCAATGTCCGAAAAACGTACTTTAAACGTCATTTGAGACGAGCGTCAGTCAATTTATAACAGTTCACACCCGGCGACCTTATCGCCTCACTGTGAAGGAAATTGAACATGGCTCTTTCATCCAAAGGCACTGCACTGATCACTGGCGCTTCTTCGGGCATTGGCGCGGTCTACGCCGACCGTCTCGCCCGGCAGGGTTACGACCTGATTCTGGTCGCCCGCAGCCAGGGCAAACTCAACGCTTTGGCCAATCATCTGAGCAACGAAACCGGCCGCGCCGTGGAAGTGGTTGCTGCCGACCTCAAAGACAAGGCCGGCCTGCTGCGGGTTGAAAGCATTCTGCGCAACGACGCGAGCATTACCTTGCTGGTCAACAATGCCGGTGTTGGTGGCGTGATGCCGTTGCTCGGCAGCCCGGTGGACGACATGGACGCCATGATCAGCCTCAATGTCACCGCGCTGATGCGTCTGTCCTATGCCGTGGTGCCCGGCTTCGTCGCACGGGGCACCGGCACCGTGATCAACATTTCCTCCATCGTCGCAATCGCTCCAGAAATCCTCAACGGCGTTTACGGCGGGACCAAGGCTTTCGTGCTGGGCTTGAGCCAATCGATGCACCACGAACTGGCCGACAAAGGCATACGCGTTCAGGCGGTGTTGCCCGGCGCAACTGCCACGGATTTCTGGAGCGAGGCCGGCAACCCGGTGGAAAACCTGCCACAAGAGATCGTGATGTCCGCCGAGGACATGGTCGATGCGGCGCTGGTCGGCCTGGCGAAGGGTGAAGTGGTGACCATCCCGGGCCTGCACGAGGCTGATAAATGGGACGCTTACGAAGCCCGGCGCCAAGTGCTGTCAGGCTCGTTCGGCCACTCATCGGCGGCACCGCGCTACCGGTAAACCGATAGCCCTGGGGCAGGGTGAACTAAGCTTGGAGAAGGATCGTTCATCACCGGCTCGCCGAAACCTCGACAGGCCGGTGCTGCCGAGGGAGCACACAATGCTTCACATCAGAACGCCTTTGATTCTGCACCCTGGCTTGTCAACGCCGACCCGGCGCATCTGGCTCAAGCTGGAAAACCTGCAACCCAGCGGCTCGTTCAAATTACGCGGCATGGGCCTTCTGTGCAGTCAGGCAAAGGACCAAGGCAAAAGCAAAGTCGTCTGTCCTTCCGGCGGCAACGCCGGTTTTGCCACCGCCATGGCCGCCGCTGCCCTCGGGCTGAAAGCCTGCATTATTGTGCCGCACACCACCCCGGAAACCACCCGTGCCAGGATCAGGAAAACCGGCGCCGAGGTCATCGTTCACGGCAAGGTCTGGGACGAGGCCAACCAACGGGCCAAAGCGCTTTCACAGGATGCGGATACCGAGTACGTGCCCGCCTTCGATCATCCCGTGCTGTGGGAAGGGCACAGCACCCTGATTGATGAAGTCCTCGAGGATTGCCCTCAAGTCGATGCGCTGGTGACGTCGGTAGGGGGCGGTGGATTACTGGCGGGATTGCTGACAGGTTTGATCCGGCACCATCGCATGGACTGCCGGATCATCACTTGCGAAACCCAAGGCGCGGCCTCCTTTGCCGCCGCTGTCGAGGCCGGACATCCCGTCAGGCTGCCGCGTATCGACACCGTCGCGACATCGCTGGGCGCTGCGAAAGTGGCCGCGTGGCCGGTGCAGCACATCCTCGACTTTCCTCACGAATGCGTGGTGCTCAGTGATGACGAGGCAATCATGGGCGTGGTGCGTTACGCCAACGACCTGCGCCAGTTGGTCGAACCGGCGTGCGGCGTTTCATTGGCAGTGGCGTACCTGGACCATCCGGCGATCGCCGAAGCCCATGACGTGGTGATTGTGGTGTGTGGCGGTGTCAGCATCAGCGCGCAGCTGGTGGCCGGGTGGGCGCGCTTGTCCGCGGGGTGAAGCAAAGGGGCAGGGCTGGAGACTATCCGGCTGTCGCGAGCCCCACCGTTACCTTTTCAACCTTCATTGGCCAGCAGCAACGCCTTCGTGGATGAGGATGGCTCTGGCCAGCTCTTCGTCGCTGGCTTTGAGTCCGGGATTTTCCTGGCGAATCTGATTCAACACCGACTCCAGGTACACACCGCGAATCGTACCGCCACTGGCAACGAAGCTGGAGGCGTCATCACGGGCGGGAATCGCCAGTTTGTGGTCCTTGAACGTCGAGTACAGTGATGCGGAAACCCCCGCAGAGGTGGCGACATCGCCGGCGTCCACTTTGGCGAAGGCCGAACCGAAGGGCAAACACAACATGAATGAGGAGATGATAATCAGACGGCGCATAGCAATGTCCTCTGAAGCGTGAAGCAAAAAAAGGAGTACTTCATCATTTAGGATGCCTGGCGAACGTCAGGAGTTCCCTGTGGATGCGTTATCCGCACCTAATCGTTCAAAACCGCAGCGTTGCCCCGGTGGTCATCCACTGATCCCGTTCCCCCGTCAGGTTGCGGCCCACCACCAGATCGACGTCGATGCGCTCACCGACATGCAACCTTGGCCCGGCCTGCCATGCCTGTTCGCCGCCTTGCTGGCCGTAGCGTTCAGCAATCAGCGTCAGGGAACGGGCCAGGTCGTATTCGACGCCGGTGCCCCAGGTCCAGCGATGGTTTTGCTCGCCATCGTCATAGGCATGGGTCCAGCCGGCATTGAAGTTCAGGCGCAGGGTTTCGAAAGGTTGGTAGGTGAGGGGCAGGTTCAGGTCGACGCCATCGAAGGCGTGGGCCCGATTGAAGGCAAAGTGAGTCGACCCCGCCAGCGCCAACTCAAGGCCAAGGTCTTCCCGGGAGAAAATTTGCGCCTTGAATTGCGGGCTCAACCGGGTTTCCGAGTTCCCGTCGTCGCGGTCGTGCTGCACGGCGGCACCGAGTTGCACGTTGGGCAGGCCTTTGAGCGTGCAGTCCTGTGACACCACGCTGCTGGATGAGCCGTGCCGACCGTTTTGATACCAGGCGTCGATGTTGCATTCGCCGGGCGCATTGATTCCGGCGTCATCCACCGTATATGCACCGCCGGCAGCGTTGGCTTTGGAGATGATGCTGAGCACCGCAATCAGGCTCAGAGTGAGGCTGACGAACAACAGATTGCGGCGCAGGCGCCGGCCTTGAGCGGCTGGCAGGCTGCGTACGAAGGACGCGAATAGACGAGTGGGGTTTTGCATGAAGTTTATCTCGACGTTATTTGATGGCGGCGGCGGTCAGCCCCCGATCCTCTACCGATAGGGTTTGCAAGCCGGCCGTCCGGGCCCGGGCGACCAACTCTTCGGTGTCTTCGCCGCCGGGCAGGGCGATCACCACGTCAGGTCGGCTGTCGAGCAACATGAAGTGGTTGCGCAGGCGTTCAGCCAACTTGCCGTGGCGCTGCCAGTTGGGCGGGTAGCGCACGATGTCGGCGCCGTGTTCCCGGGCCCACTCTTCGATGTCACCGCCCAGGTATTGATTGCCACCATGGATCAGCACACGCACGGGGTGCAGGCGCTGGAAGGCGTCGAGGACCCGTCGGCACAGACGGCTGTCGGCGTAATAGCGGCCCGCGCAGATCAAGAGGCGCATGAGGAATTCTCCCTGGTCAGGTCGGTGCTCTCGACCGGTTGCTCGCCGGCACGCTCCAGCAGCGGATAGCCCAGAGCGGCGATGTGGTGATGCACGCGGCGGTAATCGCGCAGGACCCGCTGGAAGATGTCGCCGGACTCCGCCCAGGTGTTCTTGTCTTCCTGCAACTTGCGAAAGTGCTCGCGGCTGGCGTGCGCTTCGAGCCTTCTGACCGTCTCCTTGCGATGGATCAAGTGGTGCGCGGTGGGAATGTCTTCACGCAGAAACACGGTGATCGCCAGGCTCAGGCTTTCCAGCAGTGCGTCGTGCAGCGGCGCAATGTTGCCCAGCTCGAACGCCGAGAACTGTTCGCCACGGCGCAAGCGACGCATGGCCAACTGCGTCAGGCTGCTGGAAAGAATGTCTGCGGCATGTTCGAGGTTGATCACGAACAGCAGGATTTCCTGGGAACGATCGGCATCGCTGTCACTGATGCCTTCCTTGCCGATGTCCGCCAGGTAAGCCCGAATGGCCGCGCCCAGCAGGTCCAGAGACTGATCGACGCGTCGCACTTCATCGGCACAGGCGGGCGCCGAGGTGTGGAACAGCTGCACCAGGCGGCCGAGCATTGCCGAGAGCATGTCGGCCATGCGCAACGCTTCCCGGGCGGCGTTGGACAGGCCGATGTTGGCCACTTCCAGACCCGCTTCGTCGAGGTAGTGCGGCATGCCCGGGTCGACATCCCTCTCGGGGGCCGGCAGCAGATGGGTCAGCCCTTTGGCGAGCACATCGGTCAGGCCGATGAACACCAGCGCCAGCAGCAGATTGAAACCGCTGTGCAGCGACACCACCAGCACCGACGGCTCCAGCTTCAGCTCGGCCAGCAGCCCGGCAAACGGCAACACCACCAAGGCACCGACCGCACGCACCAGCAGATTGCCCAGCGGCAAGCGCCGGCCGACGCTCGAACCGGCATTGATCACCGAAGGCAGCGCACCGCCAATGTTCACCCCGAGCACCAGCGCGACGAGGGTGGTTCCCGACAGCAAGCCGGTGGCGGCCAGCGAGACGATCAGCAACACCACCGCCACGCTGGAATGGCACAGCCAGGTGAGGATCAGCGCCACCAGCAACGCAATCAGCAGATCGCCGTCCAGGCTCTGCATGATCAGCTGGAAGACCGGCGTGCCTTCGACGTCCGCCAGGGTTGAGCCGAGCATGCGCAGGGCCAAGAACATCAGCCCCAGGCCGATCAGCGCACAGCCGACGCTTTCGTAGCGTGAATCATCGCGCAGCCGGAACACCATCAAACCCGCGAGCAACACGATGGGGGTGAGGATTGAAACGTCGACGCTGAGCAGTTGCACCACCAGGGTCGAACCGATATTGGCGCCGAGCATTACCGCCAGCGCCGGCGCCAGGCCCAGGGTCCCGGCGGCTGTGAACGACGTCGCCATCAGGCTGACGGCGGTGCTGCTTTGCAGGATGCCGGTGATGCCGATACCCGACAGCAGCGCCATCCAGCGGTTGTTCAAGTTGTGGCCCAGCCACTGGCGCAGCGGCGTGCCGAAGCCGCGCAACAACGCCGAAGAAATCATGTGAGTGCCCCACAGCAAGAGTGCGATGGAGCCTGCGAGGTTGATCAGTAGAGTCGTTCCCGACATCAGGACTCTCCCTTTTCGATAGGGTTAAGCGCATTCCCCTGTAGGAGTGAGCCTGCTCGCGATAGCGGACTGTCAGCCAACATCAATGTTGAGTGATCCACCGCCTCGCAAGCAGGCTCGCTCCTACAGGGGAGTGTGGTGTTCAGGTGATTTGGGTTTGCCCCCGTACTCCGGGGGCTCAGGCCATCAGAACCACTGCTTGAAGCGGCGGATGTAGATCGTCTTCATGATCTGCGCGAACACGCAGTAGCTGAGCAGGGTGCCCACCAGCCAAGGGAAGTACGCCCACGGCAGCGGTTGCAGGCCGACCAAAGTACCCAGTGGCGAGAACGGAATGTAGATACCCAGCGCCATCACCAGCCCGGTCATCAGGATCACCGGCAACGCCGCCGTGCTCTGGAAGAACGGAATCTTCTGCGTGCGCAACATATGCACCACCAGCGTCTGCGACAGCAGCCCCTCGATGAACCAGCCGGACTGGAACAGGCCCTGCATTTCCACGCTGTTGGCGGCGAACACGTACCACATCAGGGCGAAAGTGGTGATGTCGAAGACCGATGAGGTCGGCCCGATCCACAGCATGAAACGGCCAATGTTTTTCGCGTCCCACTTGCGTGGTTTGCGCAGGAACTCCTTGTCCATCTTGTCCCACGGCAGCGACAACTGAGAGATGTCGTACATGAGGTTTTGCAGCAGCAGATGGATCGACAGCATCGGCAGGAACGGAATGAACGCACTGGCCACCAGCACCGAGAACACGTTGCCGAAGTTGGAGCTGGCGGTCATGTTCAGGTACTTCATGATATTGCCGAAGGTCTCGCGGCCCTTGAGCACGCCTTCCTCCAGCACCATCAGGCTCTTCTCCAGCAGAATGATGTCGGCCGATTCCTTGGCGATGTCGGTGCCGCTGTCGACCGAAATGCCGACATCTGCATCGCGCAGGGCAGGGGCGTCGTTGATGCCGTCGCCGAGGAAGCCCACGGTGTGACCATTGGCCTGCAACGCCTTGAGCACCCGGGACTTTTGCAGCGGCGTCAGCTTGGCGAATACCGTGCGTTCTTCGACCCGCAGCTTGAGGGTGGTGTCGTCCATGTTCTCGATGTCTGGCCCGAGCAGCGGCGTACCGGGTTCCAGCCCGACTTCGCGGCAGATCTTGCAAGTCACCACGGCGTTGTCGCCGGTCAGCACCTTGACGGTCACGCCCATGTCGCGCAGCGCGGCAATCGCCGGGCCCGCGGTTTCCTTCGGTGGATCGAGAAAGGTCAGGAAGCCGCGAATCACCAGCTCGCGCTCATCCGCGGTGTTGTACTGGTTTTTGCTCTGCGCTTTCGGGATCTCGCGGGTGGCGACCAGCAGCACCCGGAAACCGTCCTCGTTGTACTCGTTGGCCAGCGCCAGCAGGTCTTTGCGGCGCTGTGCATCGAGTGCCACGACCGTGCCGTTTTCGTGAATGTGGCTGGCGATGCTCAGCATTTCCTCGACCGCGCCTTTGCACACCATCAGGTGATCGTCGCGGCTGTCCTTGACGATGATCGACAGGCGCCGACGGACGAAGTCGAACGGCAACTCATCGACCTTGCTGTAGGCAAACGGCACCCTGAATTTTGGATTGGCATTGGCGAACTGCACCACCGCCTGGTCCATCAGGTTTTTCAGACCGCTCTGGTGATGGCTGTTGAGCCACGCCAGTTCGAGGAGCGTGTCGTCGCGCCGGCCGTTGCTGTCGACGTGGTGCTCAAGGATGATCTTGTCCTGGGTCAGGGTGCCGGTCTTGTCGGTGCACAGCACGTCCATCGAACCGAAGTTCTGGATCGCATTGAGGCGCTTGACCACCACTTTGCGCTTGGCCATGGCCATCGCGCCTTTGGCCAGGTTGGCGCTGACAATCATCGGCAGCATTTCCGGGGTCAGGCCGACCGCGACTGCCAGCGCAAACAGGAACGCGTCACTCCAGTCGCCCTTGGAGAAGCCGTTGAGCAGGAACACGATCGGCACCATGACCAGCATGAAGCGGATCAACAACCAACTGACGCTGTTCACCCCGCGGTCGAAGGCCGTTTGCACCCGCGAACCGACAATCGCTTTGGCCAGCGAGCCGAAGTAGGTACGCGGGCCGGTTGCGACCACCACCGCTTTGGCCGTGCCGCTGACCACGTTGGTGCCCATGAAGCAAATGTTCGGTAGGTCCAGCAGGTTGGATTGATCGGCAGCGCTGCGGGTCGCCGACTTCTGTGCGACGTCGCCCAGGGTGTCGTACTTCTCGACAGGCAAGGCTTCACCGGTCAGCACCGCCTGGCTGATGAACAGGTCGCGGGATTCGATCAGGCGGATGTCCGCCGGGATCATGTCCCCGGCGCTGAGCTGAACGATGTCGCCGGCCACCAGTTCGCGCATCGGCACTTCGCGCAGCACCGGGGTGTTGCCGTTTTGTCCGCGTCGCAGCACGGTTGCGGTGGTGCGCACCATGGCTTTGAGGGCTTCGGCGGATTTGGCCGAGCGGTATTCCTGCCAGAACCGCAGCAGGCTGCTCAGGGCAACCATGGTCATGATAATGATGACTTTGGTCAGGTCCGCTTCGTCGCCTTCGCCGTGGCTGATCGGCAGCCAGTAATCGGTGAAGAAACTGATGCCTGCCAGGGTCAGCAGGACATAGATGAAGGGATTGTTAAGGGCCTTGAGCAGTTGGACGATGGCGTGAGGCGGCTTGTCGTGGGCGACCTCGTTATAGCCTGCGCGGGCCAGCCGGCCTTCGGCCTCGAGTTCAGTCAAACCGTCAGGGGTGGCGTTGAGATTGGCGAGGGTCACGGCCAGGCCGTTTTGCGCTTCCCGGGCGGCGCGCATCGACAGTTTGGCGTTATCGCTGCTGGCGCCTTTGGCGCGAGTATTCGGCGTTTTTACAGTCGTCATTGTGTGTGCTCCTGCCGCCGTCTTGCGGCACGACACACGGCTCGCTCAACTATTCATAGGCGAGCGAGTGTATGTCGAGTCGCAAACAGGCGATCAATTTCGAAAGTGTTGTTTTCTTGTGTTTTAACGTTCGCTGCGTATCAATGGAAAGTTGATGCGCAGCGAACCGTCTACTGGCTTCGTCCATAACTAACTCCGATAACGTTGTGTTTTAACAGGCAATAAGAAGTTGCCGAATTCCCTATCAAGGAAAACGCTGGGGGAAGAACTTTAAAGTGTCTTCAGGTCAACTGAATGCGCGGGGCTCGAGGGTAAGGCCGAGCATCCGCGCGATGCGCCGACTCGGTGGTTCCTGGCTGTCGTCGAAGCTCCAGCGTTGCTGAAGCCGACCCGTCATCGGGCAGACGCGCCAGTTGGCACGAGGGTGTGCCTTGGCAGGGGCAGAAGGGGTGGAAAACGGGGCGCTGATCCGCGTCGTCAACAGGCGCTCACGGCACAGCTTGACCCGCATGGTCGATGCAAAGGCGCGCACGCCCGGCATTACGGTGGTTTTGAAGTTCATAACATGCCTCTGGACCGGACGGACGCCGGTGAGGCAAGTTACGGTGGAGCATCAAGCTCTAGCGCAGCTCACCCGACCGAAAAATCGAGTCCCGTCATTTACTGGGTTATGTGCCAGGCTCCGCGAATTCGCAGTGACCCGACAGCGACTAGATACTGTGTCCATTGGATTCTTTTGTGAGTTGAAAAAAGGCCTTCGTCGAAGGCCCGGGCAATTTACTCAGGGAGGTGGGTGAAGTCAACCGCCAATACCCGCCAAATACCAAGATGAATGGGGAAAACATCGAAACTTGATATTGAAGTTAGAACTGGTTCAGCTAATTGACAGTTAGTTGCATACGAAATGGCTGCCAGCCCCCTAATGGCCCTCCGGCTTACAACATTCCCTGTAGGAGTGGACCTGCTCGCGACAGCGGTCTGTCAGCCGACGTCGATGCTGGCTGACCCGCCGCTGTCG